>NZ_MKAH01000001.1:0-433 GCF_001764255.1 Campylobacter sp. BCW_4341
TACACAAAGCTAATTCTATTTTGCTTAATCATTCTAGCACGATTGATAAGAGCATAAAGGGCTTTACTTTCATCATTATATATTTTTCCTTCAAATTCTTCATCCCCATCAAACTCAATACTTTTCCATTCTATAATTTTTGCTTTAGCATTAGTGATAAAAGATATATATTTATCTCTTTGTTTATCGTGTTTAATACCTGCACATAAAGGTTTAAGTGCTTCATCATACCAAATCACTTCTAGATTTTCTTCTTTGATGATTCTTAGTGCTACTTCTTTTCTATTTTGCATTGAATAGTCCTCATCTACACTAAAATATTTTTGTTTATAATTCATCTGCAACATTTTATCAATGGCTTCTTTTTCACTATCAAAAGAATACTCAAATTCAACACCGCCCCTTTCTCCAATATAAACAGCTTCGTATTTAT
>NZ_MKAH01000002.1:0-271 GCF_001764255.1 Campylobacter sp. BCW_4341
AGCTTATGCTGAAAATGGCAATTCTCATCCTGATGATTATCAAAACTCAGCTAATTATGAAAGCAGAAGGTATCCGCATCTTTACACTCTTGCTTATGGCGGAAAAGAAAAAATCAAAACTCACCATGTCTGGCTTATGTTTAAACGAAATTTAGAGCAAGATGTGCAAAAAATACAAAAGTATTTAGATACTAAAATTTACAACTGCACCGAAGGTGGAGCAAGGATAGAAGGAACCATAGAAAAACCTTTTTTATGGGCTTGTGAGAAT
>NZ_MKAH01000003.1:0-8554 GCF_001764255.1 Campylobacter sp. BCW_4341
TTAAAACCTCTTCTTCTTAACATCTTCTAAGATATTATTAGCTATATCACTTACTGTACTAGAAATAATAGCTGATTCATTAGCAATTTCAACATTATCTTTAGTAGTTTGATCAATTTGAGCTACGCTATCATTGATTTGAGTAATACCTGCAGTTTGTTCTTTAATACTTTCTGCCATATCATTGATAGATTGAACAAGTAAATTAGTATTAGCTTCTATTTCAGATAAAGACTTTTGAGTTCTCTCAGCTAGTTTTCTAACTTCATCAGCCACAACAGCAAAGCCTCTACCATGTTCTCCAGCACGAGCCGCTTCAATAGCTGCATTTAAAGCTAGAAGATTAATTTGATCTGCAATATCACCTATGATACCTGTAACATTTTTAATCTCTTCAGATTGAGTGATAACATCACTAGTTTTAACTGAAACATTTTGCATAGAAGAAGTGATCTCTTCTAAAGCTGCTGCAGTTTCTTCTAAAGATTGAGCTTGAGAATTTGAAGAAGTGGTTAAGCTTTGAACAGCAGTTTGTAATTTTCCACTTTCATTAGCTAAAGCATTAGCAAAGTCTGAACTTTGTTTTAGCATTTTAACTATTTCATCGCCTAAAGCATTGGTAGTTAATTCAACACTTCCTGAAGCATTAGAGATTTTATTTCTAAAATCTAAGCTTTTGTATTCTTCAAATATTTTATGAATAACATTCATATCAGAACCTACTCTAGCTTGTAAAACATCAAGAAGTTTATTTAGAACATTTTTAAGTTCAATAAGTTGCGGGTTTCTTGGATTAGCAGTAATTCTTGCTGTTAAATTACCACCTTCTACAACTGATACGGTTTGAACTGATTCTTTAACAGCTTGATTGTCTTGTTCTAAACCTTTTTTAGTAGCAAGGATGTTTTCGTTGATCATTTTGCCCATTTTTCCAAGTTCATCATCGGCTTTGATTGAAATTAAATCAACTTCGTGTTTTTCGTGATTTAAAAAACGAAAGAAATTTTCTAAAGATTTTAAAATGACAGGAATTCTAGATCCAACTATTTTTTTAACGCAGACATAAACTATAATCAATATGACAAGTAGTATAAAAAAAGAAATAACGATAAAAATAATTTCTAGTTTCTTTAAAGGTGCTAAAACTGAATTTTTAGGAGCAGTTACAACCATACTCCAATAACTTGAATTATTTGCAGTGCTAAAAGATGAAACGGATGCATAGCTTAAATCTCCAGTTGAAGCAACATAATCATCTATTATAACAGTTTTGTGTTCTTTAACAGCGTTATTGACTAACTCAACAGAGGGATCTTTATTTATATCATTGAGTGTTTTTAAAATGGCATTATGATTTTTATGAATGGCAATAACACCTTTATCAGTCATTAAAAATCTTAAATCCCCTTCAAAAAAATCTAATTTTGGGTCAAGTATGGTTTCAGAAACTTCAGAAAAATCTAAAGTATATCCAGCAACTCCAATCAATTTACCTTTATTATTAAAAATAGGCATTCCAAAATTAATACCTAGAAAATCTTTTCCATCGTAGTTAAGTTTAGTTGGTGGCCCAACAAATAAACTGTCTTTATCTCCATATTTAGCATTTTTTTCTACTTGCTCTATAATCTTTAAATTACCAAAATTATTTGGCGTTTGAATCGTTTCTATTCCTCCAGATTTTCCAGTGGTTTGATCAAAATAAATCATAGCAAAAGTTTTACCATCAGAACTTGTGTATCTTTTATCGATTCCTTGAGCATCCCCTAGTACTGAAGTATCTTTTAAATACAAAAAAGTATAAGCTGAATATAAACTACTATCAAATAAATTTTTCATTAAGCTTTCAATCAAATCAGCATCAACTTGATTATTGTGTTCAAACATATCATTTAAGGAAGTTGCGGTTCCTTTTGTAAGTGCAACAGTTTCATTTAGAATACCTTCCATATAATTGGTGTATCTTTTTGAAGCTAAAAATATTGAATCCTTGGCCTCTTTCTCCATATTTTCAGAAATATATATGGAAACTGTTGAAACTAATACGATAATGCCTAAAATTACCCCTATAGCTACAGATAGAATAAGCTTAGTGCTTATATTTAAAGAACGAAAATTCATATTTTTTCCTTAACTTTTAAAAATTTATAAAAAACTTACTATAGTATTCTATAATTTCTTAAAATATTCTTAAAAATTTTAATATCTTTTGTATTTTTACCATATGTTAACTTTTTATAAATATAAGTATTTAAAATATTGAAATTTTATTGAAGTTAAGAATTATTAATGCAATTTACCTTTGAACAAATTTTTATCGCAATGCTACTGACTCTTTTTGCAGGTTTTTCTACAGCTATAGGTTCTATAATAGCCTTTTTTTCTAGAAAAGATGATTTAAGAGTGCTTTCTTTAGGACTTGGTTTTTCAGCTGGGGTAATGATATATATTTCTTTCATGGAAATTTTACCCACTGCGCTGAAAGATTTTAAAAATCACTATGATTCGCATTGGGCTGAGATTTTAGGATTGGCTTGTTTTTTTGGTGGAATTTTAATATCTTTATTGATTGATAAATTAATCCCCGAAGATGTCAATCCTCACGAGCCTAAAGAGGATTTAAGCGAGTTAAAAATTTGTCCCTTACCTCAAAAAGGACAAAATCCTCCGAAATTTCATCCTGGAGAAAAATTACATCAGATTAATACTAAAGCTTTAAAACGCACAGGGATTTTTACAGCTTTAGCTATTGCTATACATAATTTCCCAGAAGGTTTTGCTACTTTTATTTCGAGTCTTGATAATCTTACTTTAGGAATTGCTATAGCTATAGCTGTGGCTATACACAATATCCCTGAAGGTTTGGCTGTGAGTTTGCCAATTTACCATGCTACAGGAGATAAGAAAAAGGCTTTTATTTATTCAGCTCTTTCGGGTTTTGCAGAGCCTTTGGGTGCTTTTGTTGGAGCTTTGATTTTATTGCCTTTTATAGGCGATCTTACTTTAGCTATAAGTTTTGCTGTGATTGCAGGAATTATGGTTTTTATATCTCTTGATGAACTTTTGCCCGCTGCAAAAACTTATGATAAGGCCCATGATAGTTTATATGGACTTATATTAGGAATGGCAATAATGGCTTTAAGTTTAAATTTGCTTGGACAATAGAAAGCCTTGCGGCTTTCTTAAATTTAGTTCACACCTTTTGGCGCACTGAAGGCAGTAAGTTTTGGTAGTTCACCTTTAAATTTTTCTATGTTTACGAGCCCTGTGTGAGAGATATTGCCATTGGCAAGTTTTGAAGTTGGTATATCCATGGTTAAAACATTTGCATTTCCACATTTGCAAAGTCCGTTTTCATTAGGATCATACCAAGCACCTTCACAAAGCCTTACAACCCCTTGCATGATTTCATCACTTACAACAGCCCCTGCTAAAACTTCGCCACGTTTGTTAAACACGCGCACTACATCGCCATTTTTTATACCAAGTTTTTTTGCATCTTTGGAATTGATTAAAATCGGCTCTCTATCTTTTATTGCATAAGTATCTCTTAAGCTTGTGTGGCAAAGTTGAGAGTGTAAGCGATCTCTTGGGTGGTTTGTAAGTAAGTGGAAAGGTGCTTCTTTGGTTGCATTTCCAAGCCATTCAATAGGCTCAAACCAAGTAGGATGGGCTTTGCAATCATCATAATTATAATTTTTAATCGTTTCTGAGTAAATTTCAATGAGCCCTGAATCTGTACCCAGAGCATTTAAGATAGGATCTTCAATAAATTCTGAAAAACGAGTCCATTCTAAACTTTCAGCTGTTGGTTCAAAAGTGATTGGTTTATTTTTAGCCCAAAATTCTTCAAAACTTGGCATAGGAGTAGCAAAAGCTTCGCCAAAACTTTGAGTTTGTTTTAGGGCACTGTTGTAGTATTCTTTGATGAAATCTTTAGCTTTTTTGCCATTTTCTGTGTAGGCATTAAAGACATCTTTTCCATAAATTTTACAAATATCAGAGAAAATTACATAATCATCTTTGCTTTCACCCACAGGCTCAACTGCTTGTTTCATAGGAGCTATATGCATATTTGAATAATCTCCTGTCATGGTAATATCATCTCTTTCATAAGATGAAGTTACAGGCATAACAATATCTGCCATTTTAGCTGTTGGAGTCCAGTAAATTTCATTTACCACAACGGTGCGTGGTTTTCTCCATGCTTTTACGTTAGTGTTGGTATCTTGATGGTGCACTAAAGGATTTCCACCTACCCAGTAAATAAAATCAATATCAGGATAGGTAAGCTTAGAGCCGTTGTGATCTATGGTTTTTCCAGGGTGAAGTAAAGCATCAGCGATTCTTGCTACAGGGAAAGAATAACTCGCTGCATTTTGAAGCCATTCTGCACCTTCGTTTGAAGTTTCGCTTTTTGCTAAACCTTTAAATTTACCATTGTTCCAAATTCCTAAGCTACCTGCTGTCATACCGCCGATAACTCCGCCTTTGCAAGTTGGAACACCACCATTGCTGTAATGGTAGCTTAATCCAAAACCACCTCCTTTTGTGCCGATTTGTCCTAACATCGCACAAAGAGTAACTAACATCCAGTGAGGCTGTTCGCCATGATGTGCTCTTTGCATACCCCAACCACTCATAATCATAGTAGGATTATCATAAAAAGTTTCAGCTAAATTTTTGATAGTTTTTTCATCGATACCGCAAATTTTACTTGCCCATTTGGTATCTTTTTTCACTCCATCTTCTTTACCTTCTAAATAATCTTTAAATTTATCAAAGCCTGTAGTGTAAGTGTCTAAAAACTCGTAATTGATTTTTTTCTTAGCAATTAAATGGCTTGCCATACCCATCATTAAAGCTACATCGGTATTTGGGCGTGGAGCTATCCATTTGGCATTTAAAAATTTCGCTGTAGTGGTTTTTACAGGATCTATACAAATCACTTTGATTTTACTGTCTTTAAGTTTTTCAAAATACGCCAAACCTCTTTGTTCGTTTGAAGTCCAAGCTATGCGTAAAGTAGAAAGCGGATCAGCACCCCAAATCACAACATATTTAGAATCACTTAAGATATTTTCCCATGAGGTTTGTTGCTCATAAACTTCAATCGATCCTACAACATAAGGCATAATCACTTGAGAAGCTCCTGTAGAATAGTCTCCTGTAGCTCCTACAAATCCACCTGTTACATTTAAAAATCTATGAAGTAAGATGCGTGAGTTTTGCATATTTCCACTTGATTTCCAGCCATAGCTTCCACCAAAAATCGCACTTGCACCTTTACTATCTCTTGTTTTTTTAAGCTCTTTGGCGATAAGCTTGATCGCTTCACCATAACTTACGCGAACAAACTCATCTTTTCCGCGAAGCTCAGGTTTAGGATTGTCAGGATTTTCAAGGTAGGATTTACGCACATAAGGATACTTCACACGAGATTTATAAACCATATCGGCAGTATAGTGCTGTAAAGGATTATCCATTTTTGTAACTTTTTCCCAAGGTTCACTTTTTACTATCTTACCATCTTTTATAGTGAGTTTTAAAATCCCCCAGTGTGCTGCGGTAATCACTTCTCCATTTTTTACAAGTCCGAGGCTAACTTTTGAAGCTTCTACGGTTTTTCCTGCACTTAAGCTTGGAATGAGAGGTAAAGCACTTAAGCTCGCTCCAATTTTTAAAAATTTTCTTCTATCTAGCATGCTTTTCTCCTTATTTTGTTTTAAAATCTTTTGCGTTTTTTTGTAAGTATTCTATAACTAGCCATCTGTCTTTTTTATCAATACCTGTTCTATCGGCCATAGAACGGAAAATTGCAGGCCAAGCATTAGCTGTAAATTCTTTTTCTTTGTGGATAGCGTGGCAAATTCCACAGTTATTTACAAAAAGCTCTTTGGCTCGATTTAACATTTCTTTATTGTCTTTGACAAATTCTTTTTTATCTGCCCAAATTTCAAGGCTTACCTTATCCCATTTTCCATTTTTTCCAGTTATTCTTTGAGAGAAATTTAATTTTGTATTTTTAGAAAAAGCTGCAACAATAATTCTTTGAGAGTCATTGAAATAAATCACAGAAGGTGCTTTAGGATTTACATAACCATCAATTTTTAGCAAAACCCTGTTATTTGCGCTTTTTAACACTTCAAAAGGATTTGTAGGTAAAAGTCTTCCTATGACTTTAGTATCATCTTTATTAAGATAAAGCGATACAACTTCATCAGTATAGGCGGTATTTTTTGCCCATAAACATGTCGCTAGGACAACAAAAGAAATGAAAATCTTTTTCATTGCTATTCCTTAATATAAATTTGATGTAAATGTATTTTAACATTATTTAATTTAATTATTAATTAATATTAACAAAATATTAATTAATAATTAATAACTTTTTTAGAAAAAAATAAGCATTTTATAGTTATAATTCTAGAAAATAAATATACAAGAAAGGAAGACAATGTTAAAATCTATCGGAACTAAATTAACCCTTTCAGTAATTGGAAGTGTTATGGTTAGCTTAGTCTTTATGATTGCCATCATATCATGGAAAGTTTCTCAAAATATGGAAAAAGAAGCAGAAATTGCTCTAGATATAGCTTCAAAAAGATATGTAAATTATATGCAATCCACGCTTAATGAACCTTTTTTACTCTCTAAAGCATTAGGTACTAGTATACAACAAGTTATTAATGATAATGGGAGCATTGACATTAATGTATTGGAAAATTTAACCAAAAAAACATTAGATTCAAGTATGCATACCACTTATGCTTTTTTATACATTAAAGATCTTTCAGTCTTATCAGGAAATAAAGAAAAAGACATTCAAAATGGAAATTTATCTATTGTTTATAATGATTCAACTCCAGGGATTGACGGAGGTATTAAAACATTTATACAAAATAAAAATATGTATAACAGTATACCTGTAATCTCAAAAATTGAAAACAATGTGCACAATGGAGAACAAAAGATTATTTTTGGTTCAGTTAAGCGTCTTGATTATGGCAATGGAGAATTTTTAGGGATAAACTTAGGAATGCCTATTTTTAATCAAAAAGGAGATTTTGCAGGAGTTATTGGTTTCTCTTTAGAGCTTTCACAGATGTCTAAAGCTTTACTTGATCCTTCATTAAATTTTCACGAAGGAGATCAAAGATTACTACTTACAGATGATGGAACATTTGTTATACATGAAAATCCTAAAGCAATTTTGCAAAAAATCAATGAATACAACCATTCTCCTTCTGTAGCTCCTATATTAAGTGCTATTAAAGAACATAGAGATATTTTAATCAATAATTTTTATACATCTACAGGTTTAACTAGTTATGCTTCGGTTGTCTCCTTTAGTACCCTAGAAGATTCAAGTTATTGGAGTATACTTGTAACAACCCCTAAAAATTCAGTTTTAAAACCTTTATATAATCTTCAGTTAATTATAGTTGCTGTAGTTGTTATATTTTTAATTATAATTTCAGCTATTGTATATATGTGTATAAAATATATGGTAAGTGCAAAAATTAATTCAATTTTTAAATCTTTGCAAAATTTCTTTGACTTCATCAATCATAAAACAAAAAATGTTTCCACTATAGAAGTAAAAAGCAATGATGAATTTGGACAAATCTCAAATGCTATCAACGAAAACATCCTTGCTACTAAAAAAGGTTTAGAACAAGACAATCAAGCTGTTAAAGAATCAGTTCAAACCGTATCAGTTGTAGAAGGTGGTAATTTAACAGCAAGAATTACTGCTAATCCAAGAAACCCGCAACTTATTGAACTTAAAAATGTTCTAAATAAACTTCTTGATGTTTTACAAGCTAGAGTAGGTTCTGATATGAATGTTATTCATAAAATATTTGAAGAATACAAAAGCTTAGATTTTAGAAATAAAATCTCTAATGCTTCAGGAAGTGTTGAATTAACTACCAATGCTTTAGGCGATGAAATAGTTAAAATGCTAAAACAAAGTTCAGACTTTGCTAATGCTTTAGCTAATGAAAGTGGAAAATTACAAACTGCTGTTCAAAGCTTAACCACTTCTTCAAATTCTCAAGCTCAATCTTTAGAAGAAACTGCAGCAGCTTTAGAAGAGATCACTTCTTCTATGCAAAATGTTTCAGTTAAAACTAGTGATGTTATCACTCAATCTGAAGAGATTAAAAATGTTACAGGTATCATAGGTGATATTGCAGATCAAATTAATCTTCTAGCTTTAAATGCAGCTATTGAAGCGGCTCGTGCTGGAGAACATGGTAGAGGCTTTGCTGTTGTGGCTGATGAAGTTAGAAAACTAGCTGAGAGAACTCAAAAGTCTTTATCTGAAATAGAAGCTAATACTAATTTACTTGTTCAATCTATCAATGATATGGCAGAAAGTATTAAAGAACAAACTGCAGGTATTACTCAAATCAATGATAGCGTAGCTCAAATTGATCAAACTACTAAAGATAATGTTGAAATTGCTAATGAATCAGCTATTATTTCTAGTACAGTAAGTGATATAGCTAATAATATCTTAGAAGATGTTAAGAAGAAGAGGTTTTAA
>NZ_MKAH01000004.1:0-1079 GCF_001764255.1 Campylobacter sp. BCW_4341
TTAAAACCTCTTCTTCTTAACATCTTCTAAGATATTATTAGCTATATCACTTACTGTACTAGAAATAATAGCTGATTCATTAGCAATTTCAACATTATCTTTAGTAGTTTGATCAATTTGAGCTACGCTATCATTGATTTGAGTAATACCTGCAGTTTGTTCTTTAATACTTTCTGCCATATCATTGATAGATTGAACAAGTAAATTAGTATTAGCTTCTATTTCAGATAAAGACTTTTGAGTTCTCTCAGCTAGTTTTCTAACTTCATCAGCCACAACAGCAAAGCCTCTACCATGTTCTCCAGCACGAGCCGCTTCAATAGCTGCATTTAAAGCTAGAAGATTAATTTGATCTGCAATATCACCTATGATACCTGTAACATTTTTAATCTCTTCAGATTGAGTGATAACATCACTAGTTTTAACTGAAACATTTTGCATAGAAGAAGTGATCTCTTCTAAAGCTGCTGCAGTTTCTTCTAAAGATTGAGCTTGAGAATTTGAAGAAGTGGTTAAGCTTTGAACAGCAGTTTGTAATTTTCCACTTTCATTAGCTAAAGCATTAGCAAAGTCTGAACTTTGTTTTAGCATTTTAACTATTTCATCGCCTAAAGCATTGGTAGTTAATTCAACACTTCCTGAAGCATTAGAGATTTTATTTCTAAAATCTAAGCTTTTGTATTCTTCAAATATTTTATGAATAACATTCATATCAGAACCTACTCTAGCTTGTAAAACATCAAGAAGTTTATTTAGAACATTTTTAAGTTCAATAAGTTGCGGGTTTCTTGGATTAGCAGTAATTCTTGCTGTTAAATTACCACCTTCTACAACTGATACGGTTTGAACTGATTCTTTAACAGCTTGATTGTCTTGTTCTAAACCTTTTTTAGTAGCAAGGATGTTTTCGTTGATAGCACTTGAGATTTGTCCAAATTCATCATTGCTTTTTACTTCTATAGTAGAAACATTTTTTGTTTTATGGTTGATGAAGTCAAAGAATGAAGCCAAACCTGTTTGGATAGCTGCAAGTGGAGAGAGATATTTTGATACGATGAAATAAAGGAGGATGACGCTAA
>NZ_MKAH01000005.1:0-148193 GCF_001764255.1 Campylobacter sp. BCW_4341
ATCAACGAAAACATCCTTGCTACTAAAAAAGGTTTAGAACAAGACAATCAAGCTGTTAAAGAATCAGTTCAAACCGTATCAGTTGTAGAAGGTGGTAATTTAACAGCAAGAATTACTGCTAATCCAAGAAACCCGCAACTTATTGAACTTAAAAATGTTCTAAATAAACTTCTTGATGTTTTACAAGCTAGAGTAGGTTCTGATATGAATGTTATTCATAAAATATTTGAAGAATACAAAAGCTTAGATTTTAGAAATAAAATCTCTAATGCTTCAGGAAGTGTTGAATTAACTACCAATGCTTTAGGCGATGAAATAGTTAAAATGCTAAAACAAAGTTCAGACTTTGCTAATGCTTTAGCTAATGAAAGTGGAAAATTACAAACTGCTGTTCAAAGCTTAACCACTTCTTCAAATTCTCAAGCTCAATCTTTAGAAGAAACTGCAGCAGCTTTAGAAGAGATCACTTCTTCTATGCAAAATGTTTCAGTTAAAACTAGTGATGTTATCACTCAATCTGAAGAGATTAAAAATGTTACAGGTATCATAGGTGATATTGCAGATCAAATTAATCTTCTAGCTTTAAATGCAGCTATTGAAGCGGCTCGTGCTGGAGAACATGGTAGAGGCTTTGCTGTTGTGGCTGATGAAGTTAGAAAACTAGCTGAGAGAACTCAAAAGTCTTTATCTGAAATAGAAGCTAATACTAATTTACTTGTTCAATCTATCAATGATATGGCAGAAAGTATTAAAGAACAAACTGCAGGTATTACTCAAATCAATGATAGCGTAGCTCAAATTGATCAAACTACTAAAGATAATGTTGAAATTGCTAATGAATCAGCTATTATTTCTAGTACAGTAAGTGATATAGCTAATAATATCTTAGAAGATGTTAAGAAGAAGAGGTTTTAATCTTAGATGACTAGCTAAAAAGCTAGTTATCTCTATAAAATAATATATGTTTAATTCTTTAAGATTTAATGAAATGTGGTATAGAGAAATTCTAATTGTCAATATTAAGTATTTTCTAAATCAAATACATTTTAGAGTGTGATAAAATTCAGGGTTATCAAAACTTGGAGGAAAAGGAACACTGGCTCTAAATTCTTTATAAGTATTACCTGGAAGTTTGTCTATAATTTCTATAGTGTAAGAAACACTTGTATTTTGCATTTTGGCATTGCGAATATTTTTATCATTGAAAATTTCTCCCCCTACTTTTTTTTGATTTAATATGCTAAGTATCAAATAGCATTTTCTGATTTCAAATTTAGTAAGATTTTGAACCTTTCCGCTTACGATAACACTTTCATGTCTTAGATCTCTTGTGTAGGTTAGTTTGCTAAGATCGGCTTGAGTGGTGAATTGATTGATTGTTAGAAAAATAGAATATATCAAAAGTGCGGTAAAAATAGTAGCTATGGTATAAGAAATCAAAGCCATTTCTTTCTGTTTAACTTTTAGAAAAATTAAAATACAAATCAAGGCAAAGCAAATAAGTAAAATGATAAAAGCTATAATATGAAAAATTGTAAAATGCATTAAAAACACTCCGAAACTAAGCGTATGGTATAGTTATTTTCATAGTTAAAATTTTCGAAAGCAATTCTTTGAAATTGGGTTGCATTTTTCTTTAGATCTTTAATTTCTCTACTTTTTTGTCTAAAAGGGATAAATTTCTTTTTATATTCTTCTATGATATTATCATTAGGTATTTTATCCGCAAAAATTTTAGCTGTAATTTTACATTCTTTAAAATTATTTTTTGAATTATTTGTAATGTTAAAATCAACAATTAAATCATTTGAACTTTGTATTATTTTTTGATCCGTAATAGCGGTTTTCCGAGTTCTTACTTCATTGTCTATTAGTTTATACCCATAGATATAAACTAAAAAACAAACAATAATATCAAATGCAATAATAAAAAGTGCTGCTATAGGTCTATGGCGTAAAAATACACAAAGAAGTAAAACACAAGTGAAGAGAAAAAAAACTAATAAAATCAGCATATAATCTACTAAATATAAATGAGTAGTGTAAAAAAGCACGATTTCTCTTAGTTTTTCCACTTGCGTATCCTTTTAGTTCATGTTGGCAGAACTTTGCTTTTTAGCATCTTTGGTATCAACCCAAATGTTTGGTACTGCTCCACCTGGAGTTAAGAAAATTTTAGCATCTTGATTGACTTTTAAAGCTTCATTAAATTCTTTTTGAGTTTCAATTTGCTTTAAATTTAGTAAAGGAGTGTTTAAGCTGTTTGCGATTTCTTTATTAGAATAAGCTTGTGCATCTGCTTCTATCTTAACAGCCATAGCTTTACCTTTGGCACTGATTATAGTTGCATTTGCTTCCCCTTCAGCTAAGGCAGCTTTTTTTAAGGCTTCTTGATTAGCTCTTTCTACTTCATATTTAGTTCTTTCAGCCTCTTGTTTTGCAATTTGCACGCGTTCGATTTGTTCTTTTACTTTTGAAGGTAAAATAATTTCTCTAAGTTGTACAGCGCGAAGTTCTACAGGTTCGTTTGGTTGGGCTTCTATGGTTTTTCTTATACCTTCTTCTATTTGAGTGGCTATTGTATTACGATTAGTAGGAAGTTCTTCGGCTGTGTATTTTCCTACAACACTTCGCACTACATCACGAACAACTGGATCGATAATTTTATTTTCCCAATTTAAGCTCCAAGTAGCTATAGTTTGAGGAACTTGCAAAGGATTTAAGCGGTATTGCACTGTAACATCAATAGATACAGGCAATCCACGAGAGTCAAGCACAGAAATACTATTTTTATTAATAACACCTGAACCTGAAGATAAATTTTCATTACTTCCCTCTATAGAAGCATAGTTGATTTGTCTTACTCTAGTATCGATTATGGTTATTTTTTGTACAAAAGGTAAAAAAAAGTGAAGTCCTGGTTCTAATGGATTTGGGTCATATTTACCTGTTGTTGATTTAATCCCCATTTCTCCAGAATTTATTACCATAAAAGGTTTTGCAACGATTAAAAATAAGATAATAATAATCACCCCATAAATAAACGGAGAGAATTTTCCAAAACCTTTAAAATTAAATTCTGGTGCTTTGAAATTGAAATTTTGACGGTTGTTGTTTCCGTTATTGTTAGAATTTCCATTTTTTTTATTGAAATAATCATTCAAATCAGCTGGCATTTATTTCCTTTTTTAAATATAAGTTAGCATAGATGCGTATTTTTGATTGCGTCCATAAACTACATCAAAATAAGCATCTTGAAGTTTTTTAGTTACAGATCCTCTTAAACCATTTCCTATTATTCTTGCATCAATATTGTTAATAGGTGTGATTTCAGCGGCTGTCCCGGTAAAAAATGCTTCATCAGCAGTATAAACTTCATCTCTTGAAATTCTTTGGCGAAGCACAGTGACACCAAGATCATGAGCGATTTTAAGCACTGTATCTTGAGTAATGCTTTTTAAAGAAAAATCATTTGGAGGTGTGATTAAAACCCCATCTTTTACAATAAAGAAACATTCTCCTGTTCCTTCTGCGATAAAACCTTCTTCATCAAGCATTAAAGCTTCTTCATAGCCTGCTTCAATAGCTTCAAATTTTGCAATTTGAGAGTTAAGATAATTCGCACTTGCTTTAGCTTTTCCCATGCATGATTTAACACTATTTCTTGCAAAAGACGAAATTTTTACTTTTATGCCTTTTTCTAAACCTTCTTCTCCAAGGTAAGCACCCCATTCCCAAGCTGCAATCCCAACTCTTACAGGAGCTTTTATATGATAAAGTCCCATAACTCCATCACCTAAAAAAATCAAAGGACGGATATAGACATTGCTTTGAAAATTGTTTGCTTTTAAGAGTTCAATTTGTGCATTTTCAAGATCTTTTTGAGAAAAAGGACAATTTAAAAGAGTAATTTTTGCAGACTCTAAAAGTCTTTTGGTGTGATCTTCAAGTCTGAAAATTGCTAAGCCTTTATCTGTTTTATAGGCTCTAGTTCCTTCAAAAACAGCATTGCCATAATGCAAAGAATGGGTTAAAAAGTGCAAAGTTGCATCTTTAAAATCAACTAATTTTCCATCCATCCAAATTTTATCTGCTGAGATCATTTTTTACCTTTTATAGTTGTTTATTTCTTAAAAAATATTATTTTAAGAATAAATCGGGATTTTATCAAAAATATACTAACAATAAGCTTTTATTAAATTAAGGTTTTTTGTTAAAAAAAATATTAGGTATTTTTTGAAATAATTATGAAAAATTATCGTTAAAAAGGAGAAATTATGCCATTGGTAAATATTAAATTAGCAAAGCCGTCTTTAAGCAAGGAACAAAAAGCGGAACTTATAGCTGATATTACCGAACTTTTAAGCACGAAATATAATAAAAGTAGAGAAAGAGTTGTGGTGGTTTTAGAAGATGTGGAAAATTATGACATAGGCTTTGGCGGAGAAAGCGTTGAAGCTATTAAAGCAAAGGCAAGTAAATGAGTTTAAACATAGGAGATAAAGCGCCTCAGTTTGAGCTTTTAAATCAAGATGGGGTAAAAATAGCATTAAAAGATTTTATTGGCAAAAAGGTGATTTTGTATTTTTATCCAAAAGATAATACCCCAGGTTGCACTACAGAAGCTTGTGATTTTAGTGCAAATTATGATAAATTTGGTGGTAAAAATGCAGTGATTATTGGTATCAGTCCTGATAGCGTGGCAAGTCATGAAAAATTTATCTCTAAATTTGATTTAAAACATACTTTACTTAGCGATAGTGAAAAAGAAGTTGCTAAAGCTTATGGAGCTTGGGGGCTTAAGAAAAATTACGGAAAAGAATACGAAGGTCTTATTCGTTCTACTTTTGTTATCGATGAAACAGGTAAGATTGCCCAAATTTATAGCAATGTTCGTGTAAAAGATCATGCTTTAAAAGTGCTTGAAAGTCTTTAATGCTAGTACATATTTGTTGTAGCGTAGATAGTCATTATTTTATTGAAGAACTTAGAAAAACTTATCCTAATGAAAAAATCATAGGATATTTTTATGATCCAAATATCCATCCTTTAAGCGAATACGAACTAAGATTTTTAGATGTAAAAAGATCTTGTGATAAACTTGGTATCAAGCTTTATAAAGGTGAGTATGAGTATGAAAAATGGCTTAATGCTGTGCGTGGTTATGAAGATGAGCCTGAAAAGGGTGCAAGGTGTGAAATTTGCTTTGATGTAAGAATGGGATCTAGTGTTAAATTTGCTGCTAAAATAGGAGAAAAAAAGCTTACTACTACGCTTTTAACTAGCCCTAAAAAAGATTTAGAACAGTTAAAAAATGCTTTACAAAAAGAATGTGAGCCTTATGGGGTAGAGTTTTTAGCCCCTGATTTTCGTAAAAATGGCGGCACTCAAAGGCAGTTTGCTTTAGCAAAAAAAGAAATGCTCTATCATCAAAATTATTGTGGTTGTATTTATGGACTTAAAAAACAAAAACAAGATAAGAATTTCATTGATGAATTAATGTCTTCTGTAAATAAGCAAATTTTACCTGCAAGTATAGAAGCAAGAATAGCTCTTTATAAAAAAGTAGTTTTATGGGAAAAAAAAGGTATAAAATTTGAAATTTTAAGAGAGAAATTTTTAAATTATCGTCTTTTAAGTGCTTTAATAAAATTAGATAAAAAGCCTGTTAAATCTCATATTTTATTTTATTCGCATTTTAAAAACGCTTATACAAGATTTTCTTTGGATGAGGAAAATTTAAAACAAAATTTAAAAGAAGGCTTTTATAGAAGCACTAAAGATGAAATGGTTTTTGTTGAATTTTGGCGTTTTAATGCATTTTTTAAAAACAAATGGAAAAATTTTGAAGATTTTTTAAAAAGACCTTTGAGTGTGCAAGCAGAAATTAAATGGCGTAATAAATTGTTTGGAACTTATAATCTTAGCCCTATTATCATCCTTGAAAATATTTTACCTTCAAGATATGAAGTGATAGCAAAAAGTGAAATTTATCATGATAATCAAGAGGTGCTTGTAGAAATTTAAGAAATTTATTAAGAAAAACTTTTTTTGTTAATGTAATTTTTAATGATTTTTTTATATAATAAAATTTTTAATTGTTTTCAAGGTTAATTTAATAATGATAGATGTAATGCAAATTCAAGAAATCTTACCACACCGTTATCCTTTTTTACTAGTAGATAAAATTACAGAATTAAAAGTTAAAGAAGTGGTTCGAGGATATAAAAACATTAGTATAAGTGACCATGTTTTTATGGGACATTTTCCAGAACATCCTATTTATCCTGGAGTTTTGATTTTAGAAGGTATGGCTCAAACAGGCGGAGTTTTAGCTTTTGAAAGTATGGAAGATAAAGTGGATCCAAAAAGTAAAGTAGTTTATTTCACAGGCATAGATGGAGCAAAATTTAGAAATCCTGTGCGTCCTGGAGATAGGCTTGATTATGAAATGAGCGTGGTTAAAAATCGTGGCAATATGTGGATTTTTAAAGGGCAAGCTTTTGTAGATGGAAATTTAGTTGCAGAGGCCGAGCTTAAAGCTATGATAGTGGATAAATAATGAAAAAAATTCATCCAAGTGCGGTGATTGAAGAGGGTGCACAACTTGGTGACGATGTTGTAATAGAAGCTTATGCTTATGTAGGTAAAGATGCTAAAATAGGTAATGATGTTGTCATCAAACAAGGTGCTCGAATTCTTTCAGATACAACTATAGGCGATCATTCTCGTGTATTTTCTTATGCTATAGTAGGCGATATTCCTCAGGACATATCTTATAAAGAAGAGCAAAAAAGCGGTGTTGTTATAGGAAAAAATGCAACTATTAGAGAATTTGCAACGATAAATTCAGGTACAGCTAAAGGAGATGGTTTTACTCGTATAGGCGATAATGCTTTTATTATGGCTTATTGTCATATTGCTCATGATTGTCTTTTAGGTAATAATATTATTTTAGCTAATAATGCAACTTTAGCAGGACATGTAGAGCTTGGAGATTTTACGGTTGTAGGCGGGCTTACACCTATTCATCAATTTGTCAAAGTAGGCGAGGGTTGTATGATAGCAGGAGCAAGTGCACTTTCTCAGGATATAGTACCGTTTTGTTTAGCAGAAGGAAATCGTGCAAGTATTAGAAGTTTAAATTTAGTAGGTATTCGTCGTCGTTTTGATAAAGATGAAGTAGATAGACTTAGCAGAGCTTTTAAAACTTTATTTAGGCAAGGAGATTTAAAAGAAAATGCTAAAAATTTGCTTGAAAATCAAGAAAGTGAAAATGTTAAAAAAATGTGCCATTTTATATTAGAAACAAAGCGCGGAATTCCTGTCTATAGGGGTAAAAATAATGCCTAGAAAATGTAGTTTTTGCAATGAAGTGGAGAATCCACAAAGAAGAATTTTAGCAAATGAAAATGATGATGCTTTTATTTGTGAATATTGCGTTGAAGGTGCTTATAGTATTATTTATGGAGAAGAAAAAGAATTTAAAGAACCTAAACAAAGCCATAATACAGAATTTAAAGATATCACTCCAAAAGAATTAAAAGCTTATTTAGATCGTTATGTCATAGGGCAAGATAGAGCTAAAAAAGTTTTTAGTGTTGGAGTATACAATCATTATAAAAGACTTTTTAAAGCCGAACTTCAAGATGATGATACAGAGCTTTTTAAGTCAAATATTTTACTTGTTGGGCCAACAGGAAGTGGAAAAACTTTATTGGCACAAACTTTAGCTAAATTTTTAGATGTACCTATAGCAATTTGTGATGCAACTTCTTTAACTGAAGCAGGATATGTAGGTGAGGATGTGGAAAATATTTTAACACGTCTTTTACAAGCTGCAGATGGAGATGTGCAAAGAGCTCAAAAAGGTATAGTTTTTATTGATGAGATTGATAAAATTGCTAGAATGAGTGAAAATCGTTCTATTACTCGTGATGTAAGTGGAGAGGGTGTGCAACAAGCTTTACTTAAGATTATCGAAGGAAGTTTGGTAAATATTCCACCAAAAGGGGGAAGAAAACATCCAAATCAAGAGTTTATACAAATTGACACTTCAAATATTTTATTTGTTTGTGGTGGAGCTTTTGATGGTTTGGAAACTATTTTAAAAAGAAAACTTGGCGATAAAGTTGTGGGCTTTTTTGATGATGCAAAAGAAGAAAATAAAGCTTTACTTGAGAAAATTGAACCTGATGATTTGGTGCATTTTGGTTTGATTCCTGAGCTTATAGGTCGTTTGCATGTGATTGCATCTTTAAATGAGCTTAATGAAGAGGATATGGTAAGAATTTTAACTGAGCCTAAAAATGCCATTATTAAACAATATCAAAAGCTTTTTGCTATTGATGGGGTAAATTTAAAATTTGAAGAAGATGCTCTAAGAGCTATCGCACAACTTGCATTGGAGAGAAAAACAGGGGCTAGGGGACTTAGAAGTATTATAGAAGAAATGATGGTAGATTTAATGTTTGAGTTACCAGAGTATAAAAATTATGATATTGTAATAACTAAAGAAGTTGTTAAAGACAATGCAAAGGCATTATTAATAAAAAGAAAAATAAGTTAAAAAGGATAGAAATGATATTAGATCAACTTATAGGATTTTTTTCTAGTGATATGGGGATTGATTTAGGAACAGCTAATACACTAGTTTTGGTAAAAGATAAGGGTATAGTGATAAATGAGCCTTCTGTTGTGGCAGTTGAAAGAGAAAGGTATGGTTCCAAAGCAAAAATTTTAGCCGTAGGTAAAGAAGCTAAAGATATGGTGGGAAAAACTCCAGGCAATATCGAAGCTATTCGTCCTATGAAAGATGGCGTGATTGCAGATTTTGATATGACTGAAAAAATGATCCGCTATTTTATAGAAAAAACACACCGTAGAAAAAGTTTTTTACGCCCTAGAATTATCATTTCTGTTCCTTATGGTTTAACTCAAGTAGAAAGAAAAGCGGTAAGAGAAAGTGCTTTAAGCGCAGGTGCAAGAGAGGTATTTTTGATTGAAGAGCCTATGGCAGCAGCTATTGGTGCAAGTTTACCTATACAAGAGCCTAAAGGAAATTTGGTAGTAGATATAGGGGGTGGAACTACTGAGATTGGAGTGATTTCTTTGGGTGGACTTGTGATTTCAAAGTCTATTCGTACGGCTGGAGATAAGCTTGATATGAGTATAGTTAATTATGTAAAAGAAAAATATAATCTTATCATAGGTGAAAGAACAGGCGAAGAGATCAAAATCACTATAGGTTCAGCAATACAACTTCCAAAAGAGCTTTCTATGGTGGTAAAAGGACGCGATCAAGTAAGTGGACTTTTAAGTCGTATTGAACTTACAAGCGAAGATGTAAGAGAAGCGATGCGTGAGTATTTAAAAGAAATTGCTGATGCTTTAAAAATGGTTCTTGAAATGATGCCGCCTGATTTAGCAAGTGATATAGTAGAAAATGGTGTAGTTTTAACAGGTGGCGGAGCATTGATTCGTGGTCTTGATAAATACTTAAGTGAAATTGTACGTTTGCCAGTTTATATCGCAGATGAACCGCTTTTAGCTGTAGCAAAAGGAACAGGTAAAGCTTTAGAGGAAATTTCATTATTACAACAATTAACCAATGAAGAATAAGATTTTTTATGTTCTTGTCTTAGCCTTTTTGGTTTTTATATCTTTTTATTATGGAGGACTTATCAAGCAGAATGTTCTCCGTGTTAATGACTTTGTTATAGGTAATTTTTATAATATTAAAGATTATTTGGGAGAAAAAATTTCAGAACATTTTAATCAAGCAAATCAAATTCAGCAATTAAAAGCTAGAAATAAAGAATTAGAAGACATTGCTGTAAAGGTAACTAGCTTTGCAAATCAATTAAATCGTATTTTAGAGGATCAAAATTCTACAAAATATTTACCTCAAGTTTCTTTAACTAGAGTTATTTCTTATGTTCAATTGAATGATTATAAAAAATTATGGCTAGATTGGAGCAAAATTCCCGTTGGTAAAAATCGCGGTTTAATATATCAAGGATATACTGCAGGTATAGCTATTAATAAAGATGGCAGAACAATGGCTCTTCTGCAAGGTGATGATCAGTGTGTTTTTTCTGTTTATATAGGAAAATCCAAAGCTCCAGGTTTAATTCAAGGTGAAAATGGCAAGGTTGTGGTTAAATTTATTCCAAAGTGGGCGAAAATTAATGTCGGAGATGAAATCTTAACAAGTGGACTTGATAATATTTTCTTTTCGGATGTCCCTGTTGGGATTGTGAATAGAGTTGATGATGAAGATATGTATCAAAGTGTAGAAGTAAAGCCTTATGTTAAGATCAGTATTCCTGCTTATTTATATGTAGTAGATAATTTATAAGTCAAGGGTTAGACTTTTTAAAAATTTTCTATATTTTTACTAATTATTATAACTTTGTTTAATGCTAAAAATTTTGTTAAATTATCAAATAAATTTTTATAATCGAATGAGAATCTTATAAAAAATCTTAAATTTCTTTATGTATTATTTCCTAGATTAAAAGCAGGGTGTTTATTTTTTAAAATTATATCAATAATTTCAAAGTTTATAAAACTAATTTTTGTTATAATCAGCTCAAATTCATGCTCTTAGGAAAATTTATGCCAAAACGAACAGATATTAAAAGCATTTTACTTATAGGAAGTGGTCCTATTGTGATAGGACAAGCTTGTGAATTTGATTATTCTGGAACTCAAGCCGCAAAGACTTTAAAAGAGTTAGGATATCGTGTAGTATTAATCAACTCAAATCCTGCAACTATCATGACAGATCCTGAATTTGCAGATGCAACTTATATAGAACCCATAACAAAAGAAAGTATTTTAAGTATTATTAAAAAAGAAAAAATTGATGCAATTTTGCCAACTATGGGCGGACAAGTAGCGTTAAATGTTGCTATGGAAGTTTATGAAAGCGGACTTTTAGGAGATGTAAAATTTTTAGGCGCAAATCCTGAGTCGATTAAAAAGGGCGAAGATCGTCAGGTCTTTAAAGAATGTATGAAAAAAATCGGTATGGATTTGCCAAAATCGATGTATGCGTATAATTATGATGAAGCTTTAAAAGCCGTAGATGAAATCGGCTTTCCTTTGATGATCCGTGCTTCTTATACTTTAGGAGGTGCTGGAAGTGGTGTGGTTTATAATATGGACGAATTTAAAGAACTCGCTAATACTGCTTTAGCTTTATCGCCTATCCATGAAATTTTGATTGAAGAAAGTTTGTTAGGTTGGAAAGAATATGAAATGGAAGTTATACGCGATAGAGCGGATAATTGTATCATAGTTTGTAGTATAGAAAATATCGATCCTATGGGAGTTCATACAGGAGATAGTATTACAATAGCTCCAGCATTAACTTTGTCAGATAAAGAATATCAAGTTATGCGTAATGCTTCTTTTGCTATTTTGCGTGAAATTGGCGTAGATACAGGCGGAAGTAATGTACAATTTGCTATCAACCCAAAAAATGGAAGAATGATAGTTATAGAAATGAATCCAAGAGTTTCAAGATCAAGTGCTTTAGCTTCTAAGGCAACGGGTTATCCTATAGCAAAGGTTGCGACACTTTTGGCAGTAGGCTTTAGTTTAGATGAGATTAAAAATGACATTACAGGAACTCCTGCATCTTTCGAGCCTGTGATTGATTACATTGTAACAAAAATTCCTCGCTTTACTTTTGAAAAATTTCCAGGAGCAAATACAACTTTAGGTACAGCTATGAAAAGTGTGGGTGAGGTAATGGCTATAGGACGCACTTTTAAAGAAAGTATACAAAAAGCACTTTGTTCTCTTGAGCGTTCTTTGAGTGGTTTTGATAGAGTAAAATTTGAAGATAGAAATGGTCTTGTTTTTAAAATTCGCAATGCTAATGAAAAGCGTTTACTTTATGTTGCTCAAGCTTTTAGGGAAGGTTTTAGCGTAGAAGAACTTTATGGGCTTTGTAAAATAGATCCTTGGTTTTTAACACAGATTAAAGAAATTGTAGATTTTGAAGAGCAAATTGATATGGATATTTTAAACAATAAAGCTCTTTTGAGAAAAGCAAAAACTATGGGCTTTTCAGACAAAATGATAGCCTTGCTTGTGAATTTGAAAGATAATTTAGAATTAAGCCAAAATGATATTTATTATGCAAGAATGAAGCAAAAAATCATTGCAGAATTTAGCGAAGTGGATACTTGTGCGGGTGAATTTGAAGCTTTAACTCCTTATCTTTATTCAAGTATCAATGTAAGCGAACTCACTCAAAGTAAAAACGATGCTAAGGATAAAAAAGAAAAAAAAGTGATGATTATAGGCGGGGGGCCAAATCGCATAGGACAAGGTATAGAATTTGACTATGCTTGCGTACATGCTTCTTTTGCGCTTAAAGATATGGGTATTAAAACCATTATGTATAATTGTAATCCTGAAACCGTTTCGACTGACTATGATACAAGTGATATTTTGTATTTCGAGCCTATTGATTTTGAACATTTAAGAGCGGTGATTGAGCGTGAAAAACCTGATGGAGTGATTGTGCATTTTGGTGGACAAACTCCTTTGAAATTTGCTAAGCGTTTGAGTGCTTTTGGAGCTAAGATTATAGGTACTAGCGCAAGAGTAATTGATATGGCAGAAGATAGAAAGAAATTTGCCGAATTTATTACAAAATTAGGCATCAATCAGCCAAAAAATTCTACTGCAACAAGTGTAGAAGAAGCGGTTCTTAAGGCTAGTGATATAGGGTATCCTGTGCTTGTAAGACCAAGTTATGTTTTAGGTGGGCGTGCGATGCGCGTGGTAAATGATGAGGTTGAACTTAGACTTTATATGCAAGAAGCTGTAGATGTGAGCGATAAAAGTCCTGTTTTGATCGATCAGTTTTTAGACAATGCTACAGAAATTGATGTTGATGCGATTTGTGATGGCAAAGATGTTTATGTGGCAGGAATTATGGAGCATATAGAAGAAGCAGGAATTCATTCAGGTGATAGTGCTTGTTCTTTACCACCTTGCAATATCGATGAAAAAATGCAAGAATTTATTGCACAAAAAACCGCAGATATTGCTTTAAATTTGGGTGTTGTAGGGCTTTTAAATATACAATTTGCTTTACATAATAATGAGTTTTATATGATAGAAGTAAATCCTAGAGCTAGTCGTACTGTGCCTTTTGTTAGTAAAGCTACGGGCATTCCTTTGGCAAAAGTAGCAACGCGTGTGATGTGGCAAGGAAATTTAAAAGAAGCTTTGAAATTTTATGATACTTTCAAAGTGGTTAATTTTGATACTAAAATTTTACGCCCTAAAACTCCAAAATATATGAGTGTAAAAGAAGCAGTATTTCCATTTGCAAAACTTAGTGGAAGTGATTTAGAATTAGGCCCCGAAATGCGTTCAACAGGTGAAGTTATGGGTATAAGTAAGGATTTTGCAAATTCTTACGCAAAAAGTCAAATCGCATCGTTTAATCATCTTCCAGAGCAAGGTGTGATATTTATCTCCTTAAAAGATAAGGATAAAAAATATACTAAAAAAATCGCTGCAGAATATGTAAAGCTTGGCTTTAGACTTATGGCAACAGGGGGAACTTGCAAGGAAATTTTAGAAAGTGGTTTTGAGTGTGAGCTTGTGCATAAAATTTCAGAAGGACGCCCCAATGTTGAAGATAAATTGAAAAATGGTGAAATTCACTTAGTTATCAATACAAGCGATAGTCACAGTTTTAAAGGTGATACGAAAAAAATTCGTGAAAATATCATTCGTTTTAAAATACCTTATTTTACAAATTTGCGCTCAGCTTTAGCAGGTGCAAAATCGATTAAAGCTATACAGAGTAAATCTTGCTTAGATGTAAAGAGTTTGCAGGAGTGGCTTAAATCTTGATTTATTTAGCTCAAACAGATACTACGGTAGGATTTTTAAGTAAAAATTTAGAAGAGATTAATGCTTTAAAAGGTAGAGATAAAAATCAACCTTGCTTAATCACTTCTGCGAAATTTTGCGAGTTAAAAAGTTTAGCAAGAATTCCAAAATCTTTTAAAAATTTAGTACGTCGTTCTAAAAAAACAACTTTTATTTATCCAAATAATCAGGCCATTCGTATTGTGAAAGAGTGTAAACATGCGAATTTTTTAAGTAAAAATGGCTATTTTTATTCATCTTCGGCAAACAAGCATGGAAAAGAATTTGATGAAGAATGGGCTAGAAGTGTTGCCGATATAATACTTGATGAGAAATTTTTCGAAAATATCCCATCAAAAATATTAAAACTTTCAAAGAATAAAATGATAAAAATACGTTAATTAAAGAGCTTTTAAAATATCTTCAAAAGCAATACAAAATTGCTCTATGCCATCGCTTAATAAATCATTGCAAGCTTTTTCTCGTTCGCTTTGAGAAATGATTTGATTAAGTTCTGTATAAATTTCAAAATTCATTAAAGGTTTTTTAAAATCCATTTTTCCTTTAAATGCCTCTATTGCATCAAGAGGAGCAGTATTAACAGAATTCTCAAAAAGAAGTTCTTTGATATAATAGTCTTTTGGCAGATCATCTCCTTTAACTCCAGTGCTTGCAAACAAGGCGCGAATATTAGGTTCATTTTTTGAGTAGATATTGTTATAAGCTAAATTTGCATTTAAAATTCCAATACGATTTTGCTCTTTGGCTTTAGGATTTAAAAGTCTATCAAAACGACTTACAAAAATACTTATAACAGCTTGTGGTGTTCTAGTATTTTGTTCTTTTAAGGCTATATTGTTTTTTCTAAATTCGAATAAACCTGCATTTAAAGCTTCAAAACATTTTTGACTTTGTTCAAGAGAAAAAATTAAGGTAGCATTGACGCTAATACCATTTTTCATAAGTTCATACATTACTTCATAAGAAGCTTTTGTAGCTGGAATTTTAATCATTACATTTTTTTTGCTAATAGCACTATAAAGTCTTTTAGCTTCGCCTAAACTAAGAGTCGTGTTATCATGAAGTCTTGGATCTATTTCAATACTTATAAATCCATCGTTTTTTTGATAAAAAAGAGGAGCTAATTTATCAGCTGCTTTTTGAATATCAGAAATTGCTAATTCTTCATAAATATCTTTTGTTTTTTTTTCTTTTAATTTAAGAATTTTATCTTTATAAATTGGAGAATTTAAAATAGCATTTTTAAAAATAGCAGGATTTGAAGTGGCGCCATTAATTCCATGTGATAATAAATTTAAAAATTCATTATCTAAAAAACTATTTTCTATAAAATCACACCAAAGAGAAAAATTTTTCATTATATTACCTTTATTATTTCTTTTAAGTCTTTTATGTCTACGCAAATATCAGCTTGAGAACGTAAAATTTCTTTAGCACAAAATGCAATTTTTAATCCACTTTCGTTAAACATTGCCAAATCATTTGCCCCATCGCCAACACACATCACTTCATCTGTTTTCAAATTTAAAAAGCTTTTTAATCGTTGTAGCATTAAGCCTTTTGAATTTGAAAACATCATTTCCCCACCAACTAGCCCTGTTAAAATGTCATTTTTATGATGTAGATAATTTGCAAAACCGAGGTTAATTCCAAGTTTTTGCATAGCAGGATCTATGCCTTCATGAAAACCACCGCTAAAAATAACAATTTGTATGTTTTTAGATTTTAAATATTGGATAAGTTCATGTGCTCCATGCATTAGTGGAAGTGTGCTACTTAATTCTAAAACTTTTTTATAAGACATACCTTTTAAAAGGCTTACTCGTTTTTGAAGACTTTCGAAAAAATCAAGTTCTCCAGCCATAGCATGGCGGGTAATTTCGCTTGTTTGATCACCCTTGCCATGCGCTGTAGCTAAAATATCGATGGTTTCACCATCCATTAAAGTAGCGTCAAAGTCAAAAACACAAAGTTTAATCATTAAAATTCGCGCTTAAGTAAAGCTTCTACTTTGAGTATAGTTAAGATATTTTCATCTCTTTTTCCTATACCATAAATCATACCTTTGTCTTTAACTAAAGTTTCAGGTGGTGGATCGATTCTGTTTCTGTGAATTTTAATTGCTTCGGTTAATCTATCTATAACAAAACCAGCATTTCCTCCAACTCCAGTTCCATTTGTCTCACCTCTTAAAACAATATATCTTGTTTGAGGTGTCATTTTAGAACTTCCTAAATGAAAGCGTTGAGCTAGATCAATAAGTGGCATAACATTACCACGCATATTAAAAACCCCTAGAACATAATCAGGTACACTAGGAACTCTAGTATATTCTATAGGTTTGATGATTTCTTGTATATTAAGAATTGGAATCGCATATTCCTCATCTCCAACTACAAAGCCAACAAGTTGGATGATATCATCTTCTCTTTGATTGACATCAGGACCAGCCATCTGAGTTTGCTGTTTTTGCAAAATTTGCTCTAATTTTTCATTACTCATATTCTTATCCTAGTTTCAAATTTTTTCTAACCACATTTTCCAAGTATTCTGGAGAATAAGGTTTAGTGATATATTCAGTCATACCCACTTCAACACCTCTTAAGCGGTCAGTTTTACTTGTTCTTGAAGTAACTGCAATGAGTGGTAAGTTACGATATTTAGAATACTTTCTAATTTCACCAGCTAAGGTGTATCCATCCATTCTTGGCATTTCGATATCTATAAGCATTGCATCAATATCATGTTCGCCAGATTTTATAATATTCAATGCTTCAACACCATTTGTTGCTTCAACTAAACTAACCCCTAGCGGTTCCAAAGCTTTTTGCATTAAAGTTCTATCCATTTTAGAATCATCTACAATTAAGACTTTATAATCACTTGGTTGTTCTTTAGGTTTTTTCGCACTTGATTCTAATTGCGCTTTAATATCAACTTTAATTTCTTTGGCCATATCCATCATAGCACCTACATCGATGATTAATGTCACTCTACCATCGCCACGGATTGTAGCTCCTGCTATACCTTGGATATTTTGTAAATAATCACCCATAGATTTAATAACTATTTCTTCTTGTCCTACAAGAGTATCTACTATAATGCCAAGCTTGCTTTCTGCTACCCCTATAACAACGACATAAGTTTGATCACCGCTTTCAAGGACTTGTTTAACTCCAAATACATCCGAAAGTCTCACAAGAGAAAGCACTTCATCTCTTAAGCGTAATACATTTTTACCTTCGATAGTATAGATATCATCAATTGGCACTCTAACTGTTTCAAGAACGCTTGCAAGTGGAATTGCATAGAATTCCTCTTGAGTTCCTACAAGTAAAGATTGAATGATTGCCAAGGTAAGAGGAATTTTAAGTTTAAATGAACTTCCTTTACCTAACTCACTATCAATTTCAATTACCCCATTTAGTTTTTCGATGTTGGTTTTAACAACATCCATTCCTACGCCACGACCCGAAACATTTGTTACTTTAGCCGCAGTTGAAAAACCAGGTTTGAAAATCAAAGCAAAAGCTTCTTTGTCTGTCATTTGATCTGCTTCTCTTTCGGTAATCAAATTTTTCTCTATAGCTTTTGCTTTTAAGCCATTTGGATCAAGTCCTTTACCATCATCTGTAATTTCTACAACGATGTGATTGCCTTCATTATAAGCTTTAAGTTGAACTATACCTTTTTCAGGTTTTCCGTTCGCTGCACGAGTTGCTGGATCCTCAACACCATGGTCACATGAATTTCTAATCATATGCATGATAGGATCGCCAATTTCCTCTACGATAGATTTATCAAGTTCAGTTTCTTCACCTGTAATTTCAAGTTCTATTTGCTTTCCTAATTCACGACTCAAATCACGAACAACTCTTGGGAATTTATTGAAAACTTTTGCTATAGGTTGCATTCTTGTTTTCATTACAGCAAGTTGAACATCGGTTGTAATGATGCTTAGCTGACTTACAACCTGATTAAGTTCTTCAAGGAATTTTTCTCCTTCATAACGCTCTTCAACATCATCGTAAATTTTAAGCAAACGGTTTTTGCCTAAAACAAGCTCCCCAATTAGATTCATTAAGTGATCTAGCCTTTTTACCTCCACGCGTATGGTTTGATCCATACTGCTAGCATTACTACCTGAAGCAGGAACTTTTTTCTCTCCACTTTCCGCAGGTTTATTTGCTGTATTGTTAGTCGGTTTAGGTGCTGCATTTGTTGTTTGTTTCTTTTGTGCACGACGAGCTTGATCTTCAGCTTTTCTAACTTTTAAAAGTCTTTCTATTTCAGCTTCAACTTCAGAATCACTTAATTGATTAACATCTACTTCAGGTTCTGGAGTTGCTATTTCTTGTTTTGGTGCTTCTGGTTCTACTTGTAGAGTAGATTTTTCATTTGAATCTTTTGCCGCAACAGGAGACTCTCCTTCTGAAATAGCTGTTAATCTTGCGCAAATTGGTTCTATATCCATACCAATAGCAGTATCGTTGCCATTGTCACGAATGGAATTAAGCAAAGTTTTCATTCTATCAATAGACTCTAAAACCACATCCATGATATCTGGAGTTATTTTTAACTCGCCATGTCTTGCTTTGTTTAAAACATCTTCCATGTGGTGAGTTAACTTTGTTAAAACATCAAAATTTAAGAAACTTGATGATCCTTTAACCGTATGTGCAACACGGAAAATTCTATTTAATAATTCTAAATCTTCTGGATTTGATTCAAGCTCTACTAAATCATGGTCGATTTGCTCAACAAGCTCAAAAGCTTCAACCAAAAAGTCTTCAAGTATTTCTTGCATATCTTCCATATTTTACCCCTGTTCTTGAGATTGATGTTTTTTAATAACCTTTGCAATTTCATTGAAGAAATCGCTAGCGTTAAATTTGACAAGATAGCCTTCTCCACCAGCTTCTTGAACACCTTTCTCATTCATAAATTCATTTGATAAAGACGAGTTAAAGACTATAGGAATATCTTTAAATCTTGGATCTTCTTTAATGCGTGCAGCAAAGTGGAAACCATCCATTTGTGGCATTTCGACATCGCTTACTATAATTTTTAAAGTATCATTTAAACTTTCACCATAAGCTTGGCTTAATTCTTCTAATTTGTTTATGCCCTCTACGCCGTCCTTAGCTTCAACAACTTGAAAGCCCATCTGTTGCATCATTTCTTTGACGCGTTTTCTAGCAGTCATGCTGTCATCAAGTATAAGTGCCGTTCCAGTAAATTTTTCTATTTTTTCAAAATCTATATCTGTTTTTGGAGCGTAAATTCCTAAATCTTCAACAACACTTTCAAGATCTAAAATTAGCAACACTTCATCATTTTCGATGCGTGTTACACCTGTGATTTTACCTTTATCTAAAGCACCTGATCCTGTAGAAAAAGTTGCTGGTTCTATATCCTTCCAGTTTATTCTACGAATTCTTTTTGCTTCGTGAACTATAAAACCAATAAGAATATTGCTAAATTCAGTGATAATAACTCTAGGTTTTAGCATAGCGCTTTCTGGCTCAGTGATTTGCATCCATTTGGCAAGATTGACTACAGGTATAACCACTCCACGAAGATCAAAGATACCTTCGATGTAATCAGGTACACCTGGAAGTTCTGTAAGGCTTGGGATTTTTATAATTTCCCTTACCTTAGAAACATTTACACCATAAATTCCTTCATAGACTTTATCGTGTCCTTGCTTAAAGATACGGAAATCGACAAGCTCCATTTCATTTGAACCCGTTTTCACGATATTTTCATCAAACATTTTGACCCCTCAATTTCTGTTCTCGAAATTTGATTTCTTGCTGATATTCTACTACAAAAAAACTTCTCTTATATGCAAAACTAGCTAAGTTAAGATATTTAATGTTTTCTTTGTTGATTTGATGATTTTGATGATAGTGTCCTTCACATACCCAAAATCCTAAATTTTCATATCTTTCATATCTTTTTTTCGCTAAATTTTCAAAATCTTTTATTTGATAAAAAAGGTTTTTTTTGTTTTGATTTTGAAGAATTTTATTTGAAATAAAATTACGAGTAATAATATTTAAAAAATTCAAAAATATAAGTAAATAATGATTCCTTAATATTTTAAGAGTAAATTGTAAAAGAGGTGGTAAAAAAATATCTCCGTGAGCTAATTTTATAAAAGCGTTATTTAAAACAAGATTATTACCTTTACTTGTATGCAAATTAAGCTTTATGGGTTGCTTTTGTAAGTTAAAAATTTTTACCCTTTTAAAAAAACAAGAAAGATTAAAATCATGATTGCCTTCTAAGTAGATAATTTCAATCTTTAAGGCCAATTCTTCTAAAAGTTCTATGTAAGGTTTAGCAAATTCATGTGTAGCAGAGATTTCGCCTATAAGCAAATCGAAAATATCGCCCATAAGTATGAGTTGAGAGGTGGAAATTTTACCTTTTTTTAAGGCTTGTAAAAATTCCCAAAACCCCCTTCTTTGTTTATTTTCATGAGCATCTGCGATTAAAATCGCTCCATTTTGTAGTAAAATTTTTTATCCTTAAAATTTCAAAGGCTCATAATTTATAGAAAGGATTTCAAATTCACTCTCACCTTTTGGCAAACGCACTTTAAAATCATCTCCTTCTTTTTTCCCAAGCATAGCTTTTGCTATTGGAGATGCGATGGAAATATAGCCCTTATCTAAATCTCCTTCGCAAATTCCTACTAGAGTATATTTGCTTTCTTTTTCTGTATCCAAATCCATGATCACAACACTTGAGCCAAATTTCACACTATCATGTTCATAGCTTGAAGGATCGATCACTTGAGCTCTTGCTAGCAAGTCACTAAGCTCTGCTATACGACTTTCAATTAAAGCTTGTTTTTCTCTTGCAGCATGGTATTCTGCATTTTCTTTCAAATCCCCGTGACTTCTTGCTGTATCGATTTCTATTACAACAGCGGGACGTTGATTATCTTTCAAATCTTTTAATTCTGCGGCTAACTTATCATAGCCAAATTGACTCATTGGTTCTTTTTGCATAATTTATCCTTTTATATTTCACTTAGGATTTTTGCTAAATTTTTAGCACTTCCAAATTGTAAATATTCTTTTAGAAAATCAACTTTAGCAAAAAATGCCTTATAATCATATTTATTATAAGCTTCATATAAATTTAAAACATTGACTTTATCTTGTAAAAATTCAGGATTTAAAGCTTCTTTTCCAGCGAAATCACAAAAAATATTTGCAAGTCCTATGTGTTTTAATTTTACAAAAAGTTTTGCGATAAAAATATCGATAGCCTTTGCCTTGTAAGCAAGAACAAAAGGAGTTCCCACTAAAGCTGCTTCTAAAGTAGCCGTTCCACTACAAATAAAGGCAAAATCAGCTTTTTTAAGCACTTTTGGAGTGTTACTTTCTATTTTAAATTCACTAATATCACCATAAATTTCTAATTTTTCAAGATTAAATGGGGGAACACAAAGAATTTTTTCACCCTTAAATTTTTGAGAAAGTTCTTTAAAAATAGGCATCAAACGCCTAATTTCACTACGCCTTGAACCTGGTAAAAAGGCTATAGTTTTTTCATCATCTTTTTTTGAAAGTGTATGATTAATATCTTCTTTATTTTTAAATTCTTTTATCTCATCTAAAAGCGGATGGCCTACATAAGTGCTTTTGTTAAAAAACTGATTATCAAAGGGCAAAATAGAAGCTAAAATATCAAAATGACTTTCTATGATAGGTATGCGACCTTTTTTCCATGCCCAAACTTGAGGTAAAATATAATAAATGCGTGGAATTTTACTACCTGCTTTTTTTAAAGCCTTTGCAAAAGGTAAGTTAAAGGCAGGAGAATCTATACATAAAATCCCATCCATTTTTTGAGTAAAACTTAAATTTACAAGTTCTTTTACAGCTTTTTTTCCTTTAAAAATCAAAGGCAAAACTTCTATGAAACCCATGGCGCTAAATTCATGTGAGCTATAAAGCGGCCTAGAATTTAGATCAAATTCTTTACATAAGCTCTCATCATAAATCCCATGAATTTCAAATTTACCAAAGTCTTTTTTATAAGCTTTTAACACTTCTTTTAAATGCAAATTTGCTGAAGGTTCTAAGGCGCAAACTAAAAAGGTTTTCAAAAAAATTTCCTTATAAATATTTTAAATATTTTATCTTATTTTGGCTTAATTAAAAGAAGTTGTGGAAAAATACACACTAAAAGTGTATATGAAGGTTTATTTTCTCCAGTAGTATTTTTTGAAAATTTTCTTAAGATTTATAAACATAATATATTTATTTTTTGCATCGATTTATTCAATATTTTAATTACTCGCAAGCTTATTATTTTAGCTTGCTTGCAAGTAATTAATAAATAGGGGTTGCTTCTATAATGGCTGGGGTAAAAAACATTAATTCATTTAAATCTAAAAATAAAGCTGGATCTAAAGTACATGGTTGTATACCAAAACGTTTTTCTATTGGAACATTTGGATTATAAAATATTTTCATACATTCTCTTCCACCTTCAACTAAAGATCTTATTTGAACTGCTGAGCTAGTTGTTGGCATAATAGAAAATATAGTTTCTAACTTTCCATCTTTTAAATCTTGTTTGCATGATTTCCCTCCAAAAAAACCACTTTCTAGTATCGCCAAACAAATATCATCATCGTTTGGATTTACAAATTGCACATAACCAAAGTGTAACAATTCTCCTAATTCATCTTTTTGTTTTAATTCATCGCTAAGTATAATTTCTCTTAAGATCCAATTTTGGTCTTTTAAATCTTCCGAAGTCTCTCTAAAAGGGCTTAAACTAATTCCTGTCTGTAAGGATCTAATAGCAAACATTGGTGTAAAGTCAGATAAATCGCCAGGTTCTTCGATAGATTTAGATAAGCTTAATAAAACTAATATTAAAATAACAATTTTTTTCATAACAACACCTTATATTAAAAAAATTTTCTAAAATTCACAGGAAAATGATCTGAAGCTAAAAATGTTCTAAGTCCAGCAGCAGCTAGTATGGCTAGTATAGCTGGGGGAGTATATCTTCTGGTTGTATCAGAATTTCCTGTAATAGCGTAATCAAGAACACCACCACTTGCTTGAGTATAAGAAGCAGGAGAAACAAAATATATACGATCCCTTAATCCTCGATCTAATAAAGATGCTAATGAGCCTGGATTTCTATTAAAATCTCCCAAGATCATCCAATTAATTTGAGGCATGTTTCTAAAATGCATATCAACAGCAGTAACTATAGCACCTGCATCATTTCCTCCTCTTGCTAAAGCATGTGCGTTGAAAAATACATCATTGCCAATACGGATTCCTATGATAGGTCTTGAAGCAACGGTTGGAGGAGGTAATACAATTACTTCATCTGCCTGTCTTCTGCTTACTATTGCCATATTAACTCTATTTGCTCCTACATCAACTCTTGAATAATATATAAAAACTGAATTAGGACGAGATAAGGTTCCTAGATTCCATTCGTATTCATGGATAGGAATACCCACCCCAACAGGTTGAACTTGTCTTTGTGTCATTACTGCAGTGGATGGTAAAACACCTGCTTCTTGAATAGCTAAGACATCCATAGGATTGCTTCCCGTAACAAGTTGTCTAATACTAATATTCCATTTACTTTCTGTTGATGCTGAAGAACCTTGTAAATTCCATGTTCCAACATTATAATCTTCTAAAGAAGCAAAGCTTAAATTTATACTTAAAATGATTAATAATATTTTTTTCATAATTAACTCCAAAATTTATCTATAGGGACTATGAGTAGCATAAGTAGGCGGTGCTATATACCACTGTCTATCTAAATTTTTTTCTCCTGATTTTAAACAATCAGTAAGAAATATTTTATAATAACTAAAATCAAATTCTTTCATTACATCATTTATAGGTGTTTGAATGCATTTTTGAGTTGCGTAATTATAAATTTGGTAAGCACCATTACTCATAGGAAATAATATCCAAAATTGAGCAAAATTGCTTTGATCGCAAGGGTAATGGACAATCCCTTCGCCATAAGCATTGAGACATGTAAGCGTCTTAACGTTTTTAATCATAACTTTGTTTTGAGGAAATTCTATGATTTGCCAGACATTTGCATCGCCAAAAGGTATACTTGAATATAAAGTATAGCCCCATATCCAATTTCCCGGTCTTAAAGCCCATACAGTTAAAGCAGCTCCTGATGGACCCATTATGGTTACAAAATCACTAGGATATCCTCTATTTTCATATACAGATGCATCATTAAATTTTCCATTTGATTGTAATCTAGGCGAAGGTCCTTTAACAAAATCATTACCTTTAAAAGTATTTGTTTTTATTACAGGTGGTTCTAAAGGAACATCTTTTGGTATCAAATCTGAACCATCAACTAAAGCAGGAGTTTCTTGTTTGGCTGGTATTGTAGGTGTTTTTCCTATTTTAAGTGGATCGCTATCATGTAAATCACCATAAGATCGTCCCAGAGGATTAAGCTCTTTAGAAGAGCATCCGATAAAAAATATCAATAATAAGCTTAATACTATCATAGAATGAAATTTTTGCATTTTTTCTCCTTAAGTGAATTAAGATTTCGATAAGTATAATAATATAATTTTAAAAATATATAAAAAATTATAATTTAAGATTAAATAATTGTCTTCTATAAAAGAATAAAATTTTAATTTTTTGGAAAAATTCATAGTTATAAAAAAAATATATTAACATCAATAATGAAAATTAATTTTAATAATAAAAAAGTTTTTTTATTATTAAAATTTAAACTATGGAATTTTAAGTTTTTAAGAATAAAAATATAAATGAGTATGGAATTCAAAATATTTGAACACTAGAAGAGTTACGATTAAAATCGTGATTCTAAAGTGTAGATTGGACTAAATAATAAAAATTAAGTTAATTTTGAGTTAATTGTGAATTACTTTATTGAGTTGAGAATAAAAGAATTAATTATAAAGAACATTTCTATATAGCTTTATTTGTATTTATTCTTAAAGCTTTTTATGTTAAAATATCCAATAAGGAAAAGCAATGAAAGAAATTCTTATCACTAATGATGATGGCTATGAGAGCAAAGGACTTAAAAAACTCATTAAAATGTTAAAAAAAGAATTTAAAGCCAAGATCACCATAGTAGCTCCTGCTAGTGAAAAATCAGCTTGTTCACACTCCATAACCCTAACCAAACCTTTGCGTTTTGTTAAAGTAGGAAAAAGATTTTACAAGCTTGATGATGGTACTCCAGCAGATTGTATTTATCTTGCACTTCACGCACTTTATAAAACACGCTTGCCTGATCTTGTAATCAGTGGGATTAACAAAGGAGCAAACGTAGGTGAAGATATTACCTACTCAGGAACTTGTGCAGGAGCTATGGAGGCGGTTTTACAAGGAATTCCTGCTATCGCTCTTTCTCAATTTTATAAAAAAAGCGAAAAAGAACTAGACTATAAAAATGCTTTAAAAATTACCAAAAAAATCATTCAAAATATTTTTGATAAAGGTTTTCCTTTGGAAAAAAAAGAATTTTTAAATATCAATTTTCCTGCAAAATCAAAAATCAAAGGCATTAAAATTTGTAAAGCAGGCAAAAGGGTTTATAATTTTGAAGCCCACTCAAATGTCAATCCAAGAGGAGTTGAGTATTATTGGCTTGCAGCAGCGAATTTAGACTTTGAAGATGAGAAAAATAGCGATATTGTCTTACTTAAAAAAGGCTACGCTACAATAACCCCTATAATGCTGGATCTTACAGCTTATGAAAAAATGAAAAAAGTTAAAAAATGGTTAAAGGCAAATGATGAATGATAGATTTACACGTATAAAATGGCTAGTTGGAGAAGAAAAATTTCAAAAAATTTCACAAACAAAAGTTTTGGTTTGCGGACTTGGTGGAGTGGGTGGAATTTGCGTTGATGCACTTTATCGTAGTGGTTTTAAAAACCTTACTTTAATCGATGCGGATAAATTTGAAATCACCAATCAAAATCGCCAAATTCATAGCGAAAATATAGGCGAAGAAAAAGCTAAAGTATTTGAAAGAATTTATAAGGCTAAAGGTATAGTCAGCAAAATCGATGAAGATTTTTTAGAAAAATTTGATTTAAGCGAGTTTGATCTTATCATAGATGCCATTGATGATATCCCTGCAAAAGTAGCTTTGGCTCATCTTATAGATTTTAAAAAACAAATTTTTATCTCTTCAACAGGTGGAGCTAGAAAGCTTGATCCAACACGCATTAAAACTACAAGTATTTTTAATACTCACGGCGATGCTTTAGCGAAAAAATTTCGTTATGAACTTAGAAAATCAGGCTTTAAGGGAAATTTTGATGTGGTATTTTCTGATGAAGAAGCACATTGTAAAGATTTAGGTTCTTTTATGGGTGTAACAGCTTCTTTTGGTTTGGCTTTAGCAAGTTTAGCAATGAGAAAAGTCTTATCAAAATATAAAGAGCAATGAGAAATTTTATTGTATTTATATTGTTTTTGAATATAGCCATTGGAGAGGATAAAATACTTGGTAATTTTTTTAAAGATTGTAATACAAGTGGGACTTTTATAGTCTTTGATGGAAAAAATTATGCAAGTAATGATTTTCAAAGAGCTAAACAAACCTTTTCTCCTGCTTCAACTTTTAAAATTTTTAATGCTTTAATTGCACTTGATAATGGTGTAGTTAGAGATACAAAGGAAATTTTCTATCATTATAAGGGTGAAAAAGTATTTTTGCCCTCTTGGAAACAAGATGCTAGTTTAAGCTCAGCCATAAAACGCTCTCAAGTGCCTGCTTTTAAAGAATTGGCAAGAAAAATAGGACTTAAAACCATGCAAGAAGGCTTAAATAAACTTTCTTATGGAAATACAAAAATTTCAAAAATCGATACCTTTTGGTTGGATAATTCTTTACAAATTTCTGCAAAAAATCAAGCTGATTTGCTTTTTAAACTTTCGCAAAATTCTTTACCTTTTTCCAAAAAAAGTCAAGAAGAAGTTAAAGAAATTATTCTTTTTAAGGAAGATAAAATCCAAAAAATTTATGCTAAAACAGGTTTTAATGATAATATCAATTTAGCTTGGATTGTTGGATTTGTAAAGACTGAAAACAAAATTTTATCTTTTGCTTTAAATGTTGATATAAAGGACATTAAAAATATTAAAATAAGGGAAGAATTATTAAATAAGTATTTAGCTAATTTTTCCAACAATAATAGGATTAAAAGCTTTTACTGAAAGTATGAGAGTATCGCCTATTTTTATATCTTGATAAGCTTTTAAAAATTCCTCTTCACTAAGAGTAATTTTAATAATGTCTTGATTTAAAAGCAAGGTTAAAACCACTAAAATATCACTTTTTTTAATTTCTAACAAAGTTGCACTCAAACGCAATTTTGCACTAATACTTGAATGAGTAAAAAATTCATTTTTAGGAAAATCCTTAATGATTTTTCCATTCCTAAGCTCTAAAATTCTATGACTTAACTTATAAATTTCAGCTAAATCATGACTTACCAATAAAGTACTTATCTTAAAATACTCTAAAATTTTAGCCAATTCATCTTGTAAATTGGCGCGCATTTTAAAATCCAAAGCACTCAAAGGCTCATCTAAAAGCAAAATTTTTGGTTCCCTTGCTAAAGCTCTTGCTAAAGCTACTCTTTGTGCTTGTCCTCCGCTTAAATGTTTAGGATAAATTTTAGCTAAATTTTCAAGTCCCATTAAGGCTAAAAGCTCGCTAACCTTTGCTTTAGAACTAGCGGCATAGGCGATATTTTCTTTTACATTCATATTTGGAAAAAGCGCATAATCTTGAAAAACAAAACCAATTTTTCTTTTTTGCAAAGCTAAACTAAAATTTTTTGAAGAATCAAACCAAAGTTCATTATCTACTTCTATACGCCCCAATTTAGGCTTTATAAGTCCTGCTATGATTTTTAAAAGAGTGGTTTTTCCTGCTCCACTTTCGCCAAAAAGTGCAGTAATTTTTCCTGATTCTATATCTTTTTTAAAATTTAGATTGAGCATTCCTTTAGCAGTATTTATAGGATGATTGATATCAATTTTTATCATTGAAAACTCATTTTTTTATTGACAAAATAAAGACTAAAAAGCACTAAAAAAGAAAAAATAAACAATATAAAAGCATATTGATGGGCTAAGCTATAGTTTAAGATCTCAAGCTCATCATAAATAGCTATACTAGCTACTAAAGTTTCACCTTGTTTATGTCCTCCTATCATCATCACGACTCCAAATTCACCCACAGTATGGGCAAAACTCATCGCACAAGCACTAAAAATTCCTGCTTTAGAATTAGGTAAAATTACTCTAAAAAGAGTATAAATTTTACTTTTACCTAAACTATAAGAAGCATCGAGTAAATTTGGATTGATCGATGAAAAGGCACTTTGCAAAGGATTTACCATAAAAGGCAAAGAAAAAATCAAAGAAGCAAAAACAAGACCTTCAAAACTAAAAACCAAAGAAAGATTAAAATATTCTTTTAAAACTTGCCCTAAAAAACTATTAGCCGAAAAAGTTACAAGCAAATAAAATCCCAAAACACTAGGAGGTAAAATCAAAGGCAAAGAAATAAAGCTTTGAAGGATTGTTTTAAAAGGAAAACGCACAAAACTTAACAAATAAGCTAAAAAAACACCGATAAAAAAAAGAATAAAAGTCGTGATAAAAGCAAGTTTAAAAGTAAGATAAAGGGTTTGTAAAAAAGCTGGTTCAAGCACTATGACTCCTTAATACAATATCATTTGCTTTTACAAAACAAAGCCATTCTTGATTTTCACAAAGTTCAAGTTCTAAGGCTTTTTCTTTGGTGATGATACTAGAAAGCTCATTACCCTTAAAATCAAAAAATACCTGATACAAAAGTTCGCCTTTTTTAATTTTTGTAATTTTAGCTAAAAAAGAATTTTCAACACTTAAAAGAGTTTTGCTTGTGCTAAAACAAAGCTCATGCTCTTTAAAAAGAAGTTCTACACTCGCACCAATTTTTAAATTTTCTAAAGACTTTAATTCAAGCATTAAAACACTAAAAATCACTTCTTTAGAAAGTATTTTAACAATAACTATATCCTCTTGATTTAAAAGCTCGTAAATTTGTCCTTTTATAAGGTTCATGGTGTGCTAAATCCGTATTTTTTAAAAATCTCTTTTGCTTTTGAAGAGCTAATAAATTCACTAAATTCAAAGGCTAATTTTTTATCCTTAGCATATTTTGTGATGACATAACTTTGTTCTAAAGGGCTAAAATACTTTGCATCAATTATAACAGTCTTACCCTTAGGATGATTAATAGGAGAAACTAAAGAATAAGCTACTATAGCTATATCTGCATTTTTACTATCTACATGTAAAACAGGCACTGAGATATTTTCGCCTAAAACGATTTTGTCTTTAAAAAGCTCATTTAAATCCAAATTTTCAAGCACTTCTTTAGCTGCTACTCCATAAGGAGCTACTTTAGGATTGGCTATGCTTAGATGCGTGATTTTACCTGCCTTTTCTTTTAAATTTTCAATGCCTCTTTGGAGTAAATTTTCATCCAAACTATACAAAGCCAAAACTCCTAAAACATAAACTTTTGGCTTTATTAAGGCATTTTTATCATCATAAATAGCCTTAGTATATTTAGTATCCGCTGAAAAAAAGAGATCAAATTCTCTTCCTTGTTTTAAAAGTTCATAATATTTTCCAGAAGCACCAAAAACCAATTCTATTTTATCTTCTGGATGTGTTTTCAAAAACTCATCTTTAACTTCACTCATTGCCTTTGAAGCTGAAGAAGCTACAAAAATGCTTAAATTTTGTGCATTTAGATGTAAGGTAAAAAACAAAATCCCAAAAAATACTATAAACTTTTTCATTTAGTTTTCCTTGTGTAAAAATTTAATTTTTGGATTATAACACAAAAAATTCATTTTATATCATTTTTGCATAAAATAAATACAGGATGATAAGTGAGTTTGTTTTGAAATTTTTCTTCAAATTCTTTTAAAAAACTTTTATTTAAAGGATAAAATCCTAAAGAATTTACACCGCTAAATTTTAAATGCCTAAAAACATCTAAAGCATTATCAAAGCTTAATTCTATGAGTTCTTGAGTAATTTTTACCTCATTAAAATAGACTTTAAAAATTTGCTCTAATTCATTTAAGCTAAAATAATTTAAACCAAAACCCGTGCTTTGCTTGATTTCTTTTAAATTTTGTTCTGCAAAAGTAGAAAGAAGTAAAATCCCATTTTGATTTAGCATATCCCTAAGACTTGGTAAAATGCGTTTTAAATCAAGCCATTGCAAAGTTGCATTTGAAACAATAAGATCAAATTTCTCTTTACTTAAATCTTGTTTTGCAATTTCGTTCATATCAAAAATTAAAATATTAGAATTTTCTTTAAAATCTAAAATATCGTTTTTTAAATATTCATCAAAAGTAATGAAATTTTGAAGTTTTTTGCTCAATTCACCTCTACCGCAACCAAATTCAAACACTTTTTCAAAATGTGAAATTTTTAAATCTTTTAAAATTTCACAAAGTTTTAAACCCATAAAATCTTGCACTTTTGCATGTTTTTCATAATCTTTTGCTTTTAAAAAATTCAAATTTCATCCCAAGTTTTAAAATCAAAAAAAGCAAAATGCGGTTCATCTAAAAAAATAAGTTTTGAAAAAGCATTTTTTAAAGTATTTGGTGGAAAAATTTTATCTTCTTTACTTGAATAAACCTTATCCCAAAGCAAATTTTCTTCTTGTTTTGTTAAAGCAAAGTCAAAAAGTTTTTCAAGTTCTATTTTTAAAGCTTTTTCATCTTTAAAAATAAAATCTTTGACTAAGCTTTTGCGTTCTTCAAATAAAACTTCTTTGAAATTTTCTAATTTAAAATTTTGCAGGGTTTTTTTAAAAATTGTAGGATGAATTCCTTTTGATTTATCTATACCTAAATTTGTGCCATTTATGGCTATTTTTTGTTTAAAATTAAGCTCTTTTAAAAGTCTATTTGCTACGCAAACCCCCATAGAAAAAGCGATTAAAAAAAGTTCATCAAAAGCTTTGAAATCAAAATTTAAATCAAAATTTTCATAATCATAAAATAAAATCACATTTTTATTGCTTTTTAAATGCGAAAAATGACTAGGATGTGAAGCAAATCCCCCAAATATCACTATAAGTTTTTTTGAATCAGGATTTTTACATAAAAATTCATATTTCATAAAAGCTCTATTATCCTTTCAAGTTCTTCTGTGTTAAGTCCTGCATGTAAGGAAAAACGAATTCTGGCTTTATTCTTTGGCACGGTAGGTTCTTTGATCGCAGGAGCAAAAAATCCAGCTTTTTGGAGTTTTTGTGAAATTTCTAAGGCTTTTTTATTTTCACCTAAAAGCAAGCAAATAATATAAGCATCGCCTAAAACAGTGTGATTTTTTTCTTGCAATTTACTTTTAAAAAAAGTACTTAAAAACTCTAATTTTTCTCTTTCTTTCTTAAAATAAGGCATTTTTTTAAAAATAAATTGCGTCCAAGCTACATTAATAGGTGGCAAGGCTGTAGAATAAATAAAAGCTCTAGCTTTGTTGATGAAAAATTTTTTATATTTTTCATCACATATTATACAAGCACCTATGGAAGCAATGGCTTTACCAAAGGTAAAAACCAAAAAATCCACTTCATTTTCCAAGGCTAGTTTTTTAACAAGCCCCAAACCTTCTTCATCAAAACAACCCACGCTGTGTGCTTCATCTATATAAAGCTTAATTTTATCATAACGTCTTTTAAGCTCACACAAAGTTTTAAAATCGCTAAAATCTCCATCCATACTAAACAAAGCTTCGCTTAAAACGATGATATTTTCATATTTATCATAATGTTTTTGGATTAAACTCTCTAAATGATTCATATCTTTATGATGAAAACGAAAAAAATCAGCTCCGCCAAGTCTTAAACCATCAATCATACTTGCATGAATAAATTTATCGGTTAAAAAAAGCGTCTTAGAAACGCTAGAAAGTGCTGCTATACAAGAGATATTTAGATGATAACCACTATTAAAATGTAAAATTTCCTTATCTTTAAATTTAGTCTTTAAAAAACTTTCTAATTCTTCATAAATTTCAAAATTTCCACTCAAACTTCTTGAACTCGAACTTGAAAAAAATAAATCTTGCTCTTTTAAGGTGTTCAAAAACTCAGCTTTTAACTCTTTAGAAGACGCCAAATAAAGATAATCATTTCCTGCTAAATTTAAAAGTTTTTGATCTTGCTTATAAACAAATTTATTTTCATGTTTTAAAGGCGTTAGAGTTCTTAGATTGTGATTTTGCTCTAGATCTTGCAAAATTTTTTCAAGCTTCATTTTTTTCCTGTAAATTTAAAAATTTAAAGTATTATTTTGCCAAAATATTTTTAAAAAAGAAGTTATGATGCAAAATCAAATCTTAAAAAATCTCGATTTAAAACACATTTGGCACCCTTGCACACAAATGAAAGATCACGAAACTTTACCTTTAATCCCTATAAAAACAGCAAAAGGCGTGTGGCTTTATGATTTTGATGATAAAGCTTATATGGATTGTGTGAGTTCTTGGTGGGTAAATCTTTTTGGTCATTGTAATGAAAAAATCGCAAATGCCATTAAAAAACAAGTTAATGAGCTTGAACATGTGATTTTAGCAGGTTTTACACATGAGCCTATCATCAAACTTTCGGCTAGACTTTGTGAAAAAGTGGGGCGTGATTTTAATAAATGTTTTTATGCAGATAATGGCTCAAGTGCCATTGAAGTAGCACTTAAAATGAGTTTTCATTATCATTTAAATAAAGGTTTGAAAAAAAATAAATTTTTATCCCTAAGCAATTCCTATCATGGTGAAACCTTAGGGGCTTTAAGCGTAGGCGATGTTGCGCTATATAAAGATACTTACAAAGCCTTGCTTTTAGAGTGTTTAAGCACTCCTGTGCCACAAGGTAAAGACTATACTAAAGAGCTTGAAATTTTAAAAGATATTTTAGAAAAACACTCGAGTGAAATTTGTGCTTTTATTCTTGAACCCTTGGTGCAATGTGCGGGAAATATGCACATGTATGAAGTTGGTTTTATCGATGAAGCGATCAAGCTTTGCCATGATTTTAATGTGCAAGTGATTTTTGATGAAATTGCAGTGGGTTTTGGACGCACAGGAACTTTGTTTGCCTTGCATCAATGCAAACAAAGCCCTGATTTTATCTGTCTTTCAAAGGGAATTACAGGAGGATTTATGCCTCTTTCTGTGGTGCTTACAAAGGATGAAATTTATAATGCCTTTTATGCACCTTATAGCGAGCAAAAAGCCTTTTTACATTCTCATAGTTATACAGGAAATACTCTAGCTTGTGCAGCGGCTAATGCGGTTTTAGATATCTTTGAAAATGAAAATATTTTAGAAAAAAATCAAATTTTAAGCGCCTTTATCCAACAAGAATTTTCAAAACTTAAAAAATTTGATTTTTTAGGAAATTTTAGAACTTGCGGAATGATTAGTGCTTTTGATATTTTAAGTTATAAATATGAACGCGTGGGGCTTTTTGTATTTCAAAAAGCCTTAGAAAAAGGTTTGCTTTTAAGACCTTTGGCAAATACGATTTATTTTATGCCTCCTTACATCATCACAAAAGAACAAATCGTTTATGTAGTAGAGAGTTTAGAGCAGATTTTTAAGGAATTTTAAGTTGTAAAATTTCTTGCATTTGTTCTTTAAAATCTTTATTTAAAATACTATTTTCATCAAAAAAATCAAGATTGATTATAGGAATTTTTGCATAATTTTTTATAAAATCATCTTGTAAGATATCTTTTTTACCCATCATCACAAGGGCTAAAATATTGATATTTCTTTGCTTTAAAGCTTCAATGCTAAGCAAGATATGATTAATACTTCCAAGATAGTATTTTGCTACTAAAATCGTAGGGTGTTTAAAAATATTCATAAAATCAATCATAGTGTAATTTTCATCCATAGGAGAAAAAAGCCCACCCGCAAGCTCAATAAGTAGGTTTTTGCTTTTTGGTAAAATGATATCTAAGGCTTTATAATCAAGCTTTTCTTTGATTTTTCCAAGATGAGGAGAAGCTGGAGTTTGCAAAAAAATACCTTCTTTAAAAATCTTTGTTTTTGGGCTAAATTTTGCAATAAAATCGCTATCTGTTGGAGTTCCTGCTTGAATGAGTTTAAAATAGTCATAGTTAAAATTCGCGCAAAAAGCTGCACTAAAATGTGTTTTTCCTACATCAGTATGTATTCCACTCACATAAATTTGCACAAAAAATCCTTAAGAAAGAAATTTTAAACCTACTGTACAAGCAATAATCACAGCGATTAAAAAAAGTTTTAAAAAACTTTTACTTTCTTTATAAAAAAGTACTCCTATCATTACCCCACCAGCAGTTCCAGCTCCTGTCCATATAGCATAAGCAACACTCATAGCGATATTTTGCATACTTAAGCTTAAAAAAGTAAAAGAAAATCCAAAACACACAATCAAAGCCAAAAGGTAAAGCTTGTTTTTAGTGCTTACAAGTTCTTTCATGATCACCACACCAAAAATTTCACAAGCAGTAGCTAAAAACAAATAAAACCATTCCATAACTAAGCTTCCTTGCTTACCCATTTAAGGGCTATAATGCTTAAAAGTAAAATCGCTATAAGCACAAGTTTAACTATAGAAACAGCCTCGTTAAAAATAAACATTTCATTTAAAACCACCCCAACAGTGCCAATGCCTACAAAAACACTATAAGTAATACTTACTTCAAGTCTTTCACAAGCTTTTAAAAAGCAAGTAAAAGAAATACAAACCCCAATGGCTGTTAAAATATAGTGCCAAATTTCTGTAGAATACTTAAGTCCGCTTACCCAAAAGCATTCTATAATCCCACCTAAGATTATTAAAAACCAAGCTATATTGATATTGAATTTTTCATTCACATGAAGCCTTAAATTAACATAATTTATAAAACAAATTATATCTTAAAGAAATTAAAAGAAGCTATAAATTTACTTTTCCATAAGCCAAAATTAGATATAATCAAAGCTCATTTTTTAAGAAAGGACAAAAGATGTTAGAAGGTATCGTTAGAGAGAGTATCGGTAGAAAAGCTGCTAAAGCTTTAAAAAGAGATGGTTATCTAATCGCAAACATCTATGGAAAAGGATTAGAAAACATCAATGCCGCTTTTAAAGTAAATGAGTTTATTAAGGAAGTTCGTAAAAAAACTACTTTAATTTTTGATGTAAAAGTAGGTTCTCAAACTTTAAGCGTTGTAGTTGTGGATTATCAAAAAGATCCTGTAACTGCAGAACTTAAACATGTGGATTTAAAAGTTGCACAAAAAGGTGTGATTTCTAAATACATGGTTCCAGTTAAAATCACAGGAACAGCTATAGGTCTTAAAAATAAAGGTGTTTTAATCCAATCAAAAAGAAGATTAAAAGTAAAATGTGCAGCTGAAAATTTGCCAAATTTCTTCGAACTTGATGTAAGTAAGCTTGATGTGGGTGATGCTTTGCTTGTTCGTGATATTGTAGTTCCTGCGGGAGTAACTATGATTGATGCTGATAGAGTAGCGGTTGTAGGTGTAGAAAAAGCTAGATGATTTTAGTCGTAGGGCTTGGCAATATAGGCGTAGAGTATGAAAATACCCGTCATAATGTCGGTTTTATGCTAATTGACTTGCTTTTAAAAGAAAGCAATTTTACAAATCTTACAAACTCTAAATTTAAAGGAGAACTTTTTAAAATAGGTTCTTCTTTGCTTCTTCTTAAACCTAGTACTTATATGAATAATTCAGGACTTAGTGTAAAAGCAGTGAATGATTTTTATAAATGCGAAAGAATGATAGTTATCCATGATGATATAGATATAAATTTAGGAGCCTTGCGCTTTAAAAAAGGCGGTTCAAGTGGTGGACATAATGGGCTTAAAAGCATAGATACTTTATGTGGAAATGATTATGAAAGAGTGCGTATAGGAGTGGGAAAGGGTGAAAATGTGATTTCCCATGTTTTGGGCAAGTTTAAAGCCGAAGAAGAAATAACTTTAAGCAAAGTTTTAGAGCATACAAAAAAAGCTTTGCTTGAGCTTATTGAAAATGATGATTTGTCTGCTATATCATCTAAATACAGCCTAAAGGCTTAAGATGTGGATATTTTTTCGTTTTATTTCAGGGATTTATCTAAAAAATTTTTTTATTATATTTTTTTCTTTACTTGGTTTTTATTGTGGTATTGATTTGCTCTTAAATTTTAAAGATCTACCAAAAGCCGCAAATCTTGATTTGCTTTATATTATGTTTTTATCTTTCTCGGCAGTACCTTATGTATTACCCATTTCTTTGATTTTTGCCTTGGTAGTTTCTTTGATTTCCATGATCAGGGCAAATGAATTTGTAAGTCTTTATGCATTAGGACTGAGCAGAAATTATGTTATTTTATTTCCTTTTTTATGGGCTTTATTTTTTTGTTGTATTTATATAGGATTGAATTTTACTTCTTTTGCTTATGCAAATGATTATAAGAGAAATATTTTAAAAAATGGCACTATTATGAATCAAAGTGGAGAAGTGTTTTTGAAATTTAACAATAATTTTGTTTATATTTCAAAGATAAATCATGGACAAAATAGTGCTCAAAATATAAAAATTTTTAATATCAATGATTTAAATTTAAGCTCTTTTGTAAGTGCTAAAAATGCCCATTTTGAAGGTGAAAGTTGGATTTTGCGAGATGGTAATATTACATTATTACCTAAAAATTATGAACTTGCTAATGATGGTTTAAAGATACAAGATTTCTCCGAGCTTAAATCACTTGAGGGTTTTAAACCAAAGATTATAGAAGGGGTTGCTAGTAATAGTGATTATTCAATATCTGACGCACTTGAAAGTTTTGAGCTTTTTAAGGCGCAAAATGTCAATACAGATGCTCTTAAAATCAATCTTTATAAATTTGTTTTTACTCCTTTTTTTGCACCATTTTTAATGCTTATTATGTATTATTTTTTTCCTGTAATAGCAAGATTTTTTAATCTTGCTTTTGTAACTTTTATAGCTTTTGTAGTGACTTTGATGATTTGGGGAGTCTTGTTTTTGCTTACTAGATTAAGCGAAAATAGTGTGATTGCAAGTGAAATTGGCATTGTAGTGCCTATTATAATTTTGGGTTGTTTAAGTGCTTATATGTATTATAAGCATCGATAAATTAAGCTTTGTGTAGTAAAATTATAAAAATTAAAGGTTAAATATGGATTATAAACAATTAAAGCAAGAATTTAATACTCCTTTTTATATTTACAATTTTGATTTCATAAAAGAGCGTTTTTTAAATCTCAAAGAGGCTTTTAAGGCTAGAAAATCTCAAATTTTTTATGCTGTAAAAGCCAATTCAAATTTAAGTTTGTTGCAAATGCTTGCAAATTTAGATAGTGGATTTGATTGTGTGAGTATAGGCGAGGTAAAGCGTGCCTTAAAAGCAGGGGCAAAAGCTTATAAGATTATTTTTAGTGGAGTAGGAAAAACCAAAGAAGAGTTAAGACAAGCTTTAGAATATGATATTTTATATATTAACCTTGAAAGCGAAGCTGAAATGATGCTTTTAGAAAGTGTGGCTAAAGAACTTAATCTAAAGGCAAGAATTAGTATTCGTGTTAATCCAAATGTTGATGCAAAAACTCATCCTTATATTTCTACAGGATTAAATGAAAATAAATTTGGTGTTGAAATTGATATAGCAAGAAAAATGTATCTTTATACAAAAAATTCATCTTTTTTAGAGCCTGTTGGAGTGCATTTTCATATAGGTTCGCAACTTTTAGATATTTCTCCTATTCATGAAGCAGCAGCCATTGTCGCAAAACTTGTAAGAGAGTTAAAAGCCTTGCAAATCGATCTTAAATTTTTTGATATAGGCGGTGGCTTGGGTGTGGCTTATGAAAAAGATGAGTGTGAAGTTGATCTTTATAATTATGCACAAGGTATATTAGCACAACTTCATGGGCTTGATTTAACCATAGGAATGGAGCCTGGAAGGTATTTAGTTGCTAAAAGTGGAGAATTTGTTTGTTCAGTACTTTATGAAAAACAAAATAAAACCAAGCGTTTTGTTGTAGTAGATGGAGCGATGAATGATCTTATACGCCCAAGTTTATACGAGGCTTATCATGAAATAATCTTACCTTATACTCAAGCCCAAGAGAGTTTATGTGATGTTGTAGGTGGAATTTGTGAGAGTGGAGACTTTTTTGCTAAAGCAAGGTCTTTACCTAGCACTCAAAGTGGTGATATAATGGTTATTAAAAATACTGGAGCTTATGGTTTTAGCATGAGTAGTAACTACAATACTCGTAATAAAGTTTGCGAATTAGCCCTTGAAGAAGGACAGGTAAGATTGATCCGTCAAAGAGAAAATTTTGAAAATCAAATCGTTTTAGAAGAGAAATTTTTAAAGGCTTAAAATGTTTTTTTTAGATGTTCAAGGGACTTTAATTTCTGATCATGATAAGAGTTTAATCCATGGTGCTAAAGAATTGATCGATTTTTTAAATGCAAAAAATCTTCCTTATGTTATTATTACTAACAATACAAAAAAACTTGATTTTTTAGAAAAATTACAGCAAAAAGGATTGGCTATAAAAGAAAATGCTTATATTGATCCTTTTAGCGTTTTAAAACACCTTTTAAAACCTTGTAAAGTTGTGGCTTTTGGTGCAGATGAGTTTGTAAAAAGTCTTGAAAATCTTGGTTTTGAACTTGATTTTGTAAATCCTAGTGCTGTGCTTGTAGCTAGTTATGATGATTTTAAATTTAAAGATTTTGCTAGTATGATAGAATTTGCTAGAAGAGAAGTTAGGTTTATAGCTATGCACGAAACTAGCATTTATAAAAAAGATGGCAGGCCTTATCCTGGTGTAGGTAGCATTATGGCTATGCTTAAAAATGCTATTGATTTTAAATACGAGGTTGTGGGTAAGCCTAGCATTGCTTTTTATAAAGAAGCTTTAAATTTGATAAGAAGACAAAATTCAAAAATCGATTTTGAAGATATTAAAATCATTAGTGATGATTTTAGAGGAGATTTGCTTAAGGCAAAAGAACTCGGCATGAAAACCTTGTTAGTTTTAAGCGGCAAAATAAGCGACACAAAAGGGCTTGATACGGATTTGCTTGATGGAGTTTATCCTAGTGTTTTTGAGTTTTTAAAGGAGCTAAAATGCTAAATTTAGAAGAATTTAGAAATAAAATCGATGCGGTTGATGATAAAATTTTAGAACTTTTAAACGAAAGAATGACTTATGTTAAAAGCATAGGCGAGCTTAAACAAAGTAGCGGGGGAAGTATTTATCGTCCTGAGCGCGAAAGAGCCATTATCAATCGTTTAAAAAATGCAAATTTAGGACTTTTAGATCAAAATGCCATAGAGGCAATTTATCAAGAAATTTTTGCAGTTTCAAGAAATTTAGAAATGCCTCAAACTATAGCTTATTTAGGGCCTGAAGGAACTTATACTCATCAAGCAGCAAGAAGTCGTTTTGGAGCGATGAGTCGTTATATAGCCTTGGCTAATATCGAAGATGTTTTTAAAGAGTTAAGCAACAAAGAAGCAAAATACGGTGTTGTGCCTATAGAAAATAATACCGAAGGTGCAGTAGGTATTACTTTAGATTGTCTAGGTAGGTATAATGAGCTTAAAATTTTTGGTGAAATTTATATGGATATTCATCATTCTTTTGTGGGAATTAATGAAAATTTAAAAGAAATCAAACGTATTTATTCGCATCCACAAGGTTATAATCAATGTCGTAAATTTTTAGAAAGTCATGAACTTAGTGCTATAGAATTTGTTCCTTCAAAATCTACAGCTAATGCGGCTTATCTAGCTTCGCAAGATAAATATGCAGCAGCAATTTGCTCTAAAATAGCGGCTAAGCTTTATAATGTGCCTGTGCTTTTTGATAAAATAGAAGATAATGCAGCCAATAAAACAAGATTTTTAATTTTAAGCGATATTAAAAATCCTAAAATGCCAAATTGTAAAACTTCTATTTTAGCACACACAGCACATAAACCTGGGGGGCTTAGCTTTTTATTAGAGCAGTTTAAAAAAGAAAATATCAATCTTACCAAGCTTGAATCTCGTCCTGTAAAATCAAAAGAATTTTTACACAGTTTTTATATAGATTTTGAAGGGCATATTGATGATGAAAATGTAAAAAAAGCTTTAAAAGATATACAAGAGATTGTTTGGCTTGGATCTTATTTATCAGGAGAGAAAGATGAAATTTAATGAATTTTTAAATCATTTAAGCAATTATGAACCCGGCAAAGATATAGAAGTTATTGCTAAAGAATATGGCGTTAAAGAAGTGATAAAATTAGCAAGTAATGAAAATCCTTTTGGCACGCCACCAAAAGCTATAGAATGTTTAAGACAAAATGCAAACAAAGCCCATCTTTACCCTGATGATAGTATGATAGAACTTAAAAGCACATTGGCTCAAAAATACAAAGTTCAAAATGAAAATATTATTATCGGTGCAGGCAGTGATCAAGTGATTGAATTTGCTATACATGCTAAGTTAAATTCTAAAAATGCTTTTTTGCAAGCTGGAGTTACCTTTGCTATGTATGAAATTTACGCCAAACAATGCGGTGCAAAGTGCTATAAAACTCAAAGCATTACTCATAATTTAGATGAGTTTAAAAAGCTTTATGAAACGCACAAAGATGAAATTAAACTCATTTTCTTATGCTTGCCAAACAATCCTTTAGGCGAGTGTTTGGATGCAAGTGAAGTGACCAAATTTATTAAAGGTGTGGAGGAGGATTGTTTAGTTGTGATTGATGCAGCTTATAATGAATTTGCAAGTTTTAAAGATAGCAAAAAACATTTAGAACCTTGTGAATTGATTAAAGAATTTGACAATGTACTTTATTTGGGAACTTTTTCTAAGCTTTATGGATTAGGAGGCTTACGCATTGGTTATGGCATAGCTGATGCTAGTATTATTAGTGCATTTTACAAGCTTCGTGCGCCTTTTAATGTGAGCAATCTTGCTTTAAAAGCAGCAGTTGCAGCAATGGATGATGATGAATTTACTGAAAAAACTTTAGAGAATAATTTTTCTCAAATGGAGCTTTATAAAGAATTTGCTAAAAAACATAATATCAAAATCATTGATAGTTATACAAATTTCATCACTTATTTTTTTGATGAAAAAAATAGTACAGATTTGTCTGAAAAATTGCTTAAAAAGGGTATAATAATAAGAAATTTAAAAAGCTATGGTTTAAATGCTATACGCATTACTATAGGAACATCTTATGAAAATGAAAGATTTTTTACAGAATTTGATAAGATTTTAAGATAGATATAAATCAAATAAAAATATGTAAAATTCGCCAAACTAAGGGATGAGAATTAATGGATTTTAAAAATATGTTTCATCAAATTGGGCAACTTTATCAAAATTTAACTCGCAAGCAGCGTATAGTGATTGCTGCATCTATTGTAGTGGTGGTTGGGTTTTTGGTTTTTTTAGCTTTATTTCGCGGAAGTGGTAGTAATGCAAATAATGGATATGCAGTTTTAGTTGAAAATGTAAGTCCAAGTTCTTCTGCTGCAATTGTAGCTAAACTTGAACAAAATAATATTCCCTATAAATTAGAAAGTGAAAATAAAATTTTAGTTCCACAAGATCAGGTTTATCGTCAAAGAATGTTTATTGCAAGCGAAGGTCTTATAAAAGATAGTCGCGTGGGTTTTGAAGCTTTTGATACTCAAGCTTTTGGAGCTACAAATGAAGAACAAAAGGTAAAATACCAAAGAGCCATAGAAGGCGAACTTGCAAGAACTATTGAGACTTTAGAACCTATTCGTAGCGCTGTTGTACACATAGCATTTCCTAAAGATAGTGTTTTTACCGAAAGGCAAATTCCGCCTACAGCTTCAGTTGTTGTTAATGTTCGCGAAGGCTTAAAGCTTACTAGAAAACAAATTGATGGTATAAAAAATATTGTTTCAGCGGCGGTTCCAAAACTTACTAAAGAAAATGTTAAGATTAGTGATCAAAGTGGTGTGCCTTTAGATGAGCAAGAAGCATATGAAGATGATTTGGTTCGTGCGCAAATTAAATTTAAAAGTGATCAAGAAAAAGCTTTAGAAGATAAGATTATAGAAAATTTAGCTCCTTTTGCAGGTGGTATGGATAAAGTAAAAGTGAGTGTAAATATAGATTTTGATTTTTCCAAGCAAGAATCTCAAAGTGAAATTTATGATCCAAATCCTATAGTGCGTAGCGAGCAAACTTTAAACGAGGAAAGAACAGGTAGAAAAGATCCAGAAATTCAGGGTGTTCCAGGTGCTGTTTCTAATATAGGTCCTGTTGAAGGACTTGACAATAAGGGTCAAATTGACACTTATAAAAAAAATCAAGTTACTACGAATAATGAACTTTCTAAAACTATTACAAATACCAAAAAACAATTTGCAACAGTTTTACGCACTTCAGCAGCTGTTACTATAGATGGAAAATATCAAGATGTGGTTGATGAAAATGGGGATGTGAAAAGCGAATATGTTCCATTAACCAAAGAAGAGCTTGCAAGTGTTGAGAGTATAGTTAAAAATACTATTAATTTTAGTGCTACTAGAGGTGATAGTGTTGTAGTTCAAAATTTACCATTTCATCGTGAGTCGATTAGAGTTGAGAGTAAAGTTAAAACTTTTTATAATCGTTTTATTGAGCCGTTTATTCCACCGGTTAAGTATTTTATTGCAGCGATTTTACTTTTTATTTTTTACAAAAAAGTTATTACTCCATTTACTCAAAAAATGCTTGAAGATGTCGCAGCGCAAGAAGAAATGCAGCAAGGTCCAAATGCTGTTTTAGATGATGTTGAAGATACTTTGGAAAAAATGAATGCAGCAAGGAAAAAAGTTGAAGAACAACTTGGTTTTGGAGATAATTTCAATGAAGATTCTATCCAGTATGAGGTTTTGCTTGAAAAATTGCGTGGTTTGGTAAGTGATAAAAGCGAGGAAATTGCTGCACTTTTGCAAAATTTAATTCAAAACGATAGTGAATTTGGTGAAAAGGATATGTGATGATAAAGCTAAGTGAAGAACAAAAAATGGTCTATGATGATTTATCGATGCCTGAAAAGGTGGCGATATTTCTTATACAACTTGGCGAAGATGCAACAACTTCTGTGTTTTCACATATGGAAATTGATGTAATTACAGAAATTTCACGTTATATTGCTATGGCTAAAAATGTTGATAGATCCGTAGCTACTGCAGTTTTAGAAGAATTTTACACTCTGCTTCAATCAAATCAATATATTAAAAGCGGTGGTTTGGAATATGCTAAAGAAATACTTTTTCGTACTTTTGGACCAGAGATTGCAAATAAAATTCTTGAAAAACTCACTAAAAGTATGGAGAATAATCAAAATTTTGCTTATTTGGCGCAAATTAAACCACAGCAACTTGCAGACTTTATTACCAAAGAGCACCCACAAACCATCGCTCTTATTTTGGCACACATGGATTCTATTCATGCGGCAGAAACTTTAGAGTATTTTAGTGATGAATTAAGGGCTGAGGTGGTTATAAGAATGGCAAATCTTGGCGATATTTCTCCAAGTATTATTAAAAGAGTTTCTGCAGTGCTAGAAAGCAAGCTTGAAAGTCTTACCTCTTATAAGGTTGAAGTGGGCGGCCCAAGAGCAGTAGCAGAAGTGCTTAATCGTTTGGGTCAAAAAGCAAGCAAATCAACCATTACTTATATTGAACAAAGTGATGAACGCTTAGCAGAGACTATTAAAGAGCTTATGTTCACTTTCGATGATATACAAAAACTTAGTACTCAAGCTATAAGAGAAATTTTAAAAGTAGCTGATAAGCGTGATTTAATGATAGGTTTAAAAGGCGCAAGTGAAGAGTTAAAGCAAAAATTCTTAGCCAATATGTCTACGCGTGCAAGCGAAGCTTTTCTTGAAGAAATGGGTTTTTTGGGTGCTGTGCGTGTTAAAGATGTTGAAGATGCACAAAGAAAGGTTGTTGAAGTGGTGCAAAAACTTGCAGAACAAGGTCTTGTTCAAACAGGCGATGCGGATGAAATGATAGAGTAGGTGAGAGATGGTTAATCGTAGCAATGTAATTTCTGGTGGGGCTTCTGATCAGCATGTTGTTGAAGGATATCGTTTTAAAGTTATTTCAGAATTTGATAATCATATAGGTGAAAAAAAACATACTCAAACTCCAGATGAAGAAAATGCTAATATATCTTTAAATGATGAAAAACCAGTCGAAGAAAATCATGCTATTGCCCCTACGCAAGCTGTTATGGAAACTCAAATTCCAACATTTCAACCAAGTTTTGTTGAAGATTTGCTTAAAAAAACAGATGAAATGTCAAGCAATATTATTAAACTTCAAATGCAAATAGAAAGTCAAGAGAATGAATTTAATAACCGCTTAAATTCAGAACTTGAAAATGCTAAAGAAAAATTTGCCAAAGAAGGTTATGAGAAAGCAAAAGAAGAATTTCAAAAGGAATTGAGTGATTTTAAAGATAAGTATTTAAAAAGTATAGCCAAGCTCGATAATGCTTGTGAAAATCTTGAAAATTTTATAGAAAAAAACGAGAAAGAATTAGCAGATACTGCTATAGATATCGCTAAAGAAGTAATCTTAAAAGAACTTGAACTAAATTCAAGTAAGATAGCTTATGCTTTGGCCAAAGATTTAATCGGCGAGCTTAAGGGTGCTAGTGCAATTGAGCTTAAGGTTAATGCAGAGGATTATGAGTATTTAAAAGAGCAATTTGATCAGAATGCTCATATTAAAATAAGTCTTGATGATGCAATTAGCAAAGGAAGTGTTATTATTATAAGTGACGCAGGCAATATAGAATCCAATCTTAACTCTCGTCTAACTAAAATTAAAAAAATGGTGAATAATGAGTAAAAAATTTGCCCATACTCAAGAAGAGTTAGAAAAGCTAAGTTTAAAAGAATTAGAAAATTTAGCAGCATCTATACGTGAAAAAATCATACAAGTTGTGAGTAAAAATGGTGGACATTTAAGTTCAAATTTGGGTGCTGTAGAACTTAGTATAGCAATGCATTTGGTTTTTGATGCAAAAAAAGATCCTTTTATTTTTGATGTGTCACATCAATCTTATACACACAAGCTTTTAAGCGGAAAAGAAGAAATATTTGATACTTTAAGACAAATCAATGGTTTAAGTGGTTATACAAAACCTAGCGAGGGAGATTATTTTGTAGCAGGGCATTCTAGCACCTCTATTTCTTTGGCAGTAGGTGCTTGTAAGGCCATTGCTTTAAAGGGTGAAAAACGTATTCCTGTTGCTTTGATTGGAGATGGTGCTTTAAGTGCGGGTATGGCCTATGAGGCTTTAAATGAATTGGGTGATTCTAAATTTCCTTGCGTAATACTTTTAAATGATAATGAAATGAGTATTTCAAAACCAATTGGAGCAATTTCAAAGTATCTTTCTCAGGCTATGGCAACGCAGTTTTATCAAAGTTTTAAAAAGCGTATTGCTAAAATGTTGGATATATTGCCTGATAGTGCTACTTATATGGCCAAGCGTTTTGAAGAGAGTTTTAAACTTATTACTCCTGGGCTTTTGTTTGAAGAATTAGGGCTTGAATATATAGGGCCTATTGATGGACATAATTTAGGTGAAATTATTTCTGCATTAAAACAAGCAAAAGCTATGCAAAAGCCTTGTGTGATACATGCTCAAACCATAAAGGGTAAAGGCTATGCTTTAGCTGAAGGAAAACATGCTAAATGGCACGGGGTGGGAGCTTTTGATATAGATAGTGGAGAGAGTGTTAAAAAAAGTGATGCTAAAAAATCTGCTACTGAAATTTTTTCTAAGAATTTGCTTGATTTAGCCTCAAAATATGAAAATATTGTTGGGGTTACGGCGGCTATGCCAAGTGGAACAGGTCTTGATAAGCTTATAGAAAAATATCCAAATCGTTTTTGGGATGTGGCTATTGCAGAACAGCATGCAGTAACTTCTATGGCCGCTATGGCAAAAGAAGGATTTAAACCTTTTATTGCAATATATAGCACCTTTTTACAGCGTGCTTATGATCAAGTGATTCATGATTGTGCGATTATGAATTTAAATGTGGTTTTTGCTATGGATAGAGCAGGGATAGTAGGCGAAGATGGGGAGACGCATCAAGGTGTTTTTGATCTTAGTTTTTTAGCTCCTTTGCCAAATTTCACTCTTTTAGCTCCAAGAGATGAACAAATGATGCAAAATATAATGGAGTATGCTTATTTACATCAAGGACCTATTGCTTTTCGTTATCCTAGAGGGAGTTTTATTTTGGATAAAGAATTTAATCCTTGTGAGATAAAACTTGGTAAGGCGCAATGGCTTGTAAAAAATAGTAGTGAAATTGCTTTTTTAGGTTATGGACAAGGTGTGGCAAAAGCGTGGCAAGTTTTAAGAGCCTTGCAAGAAATGAATAATAATGCTAATTTGATTGATTTAATTTTTGCTAAACCTTTAGATGAAGAGCTTTTGTGTGAGCTTGCTAAAAAAAGTAAAATTTGGTTTATTTTTAGTGAAAATGTTAAAATTGGCGGTATAGAAAGTTTAATTAATAATTTTTTACAAAAATATGATTTGCATGTAAAAGTTATTAGCTTTGAATATGAAGACAAATTTATTGAACATGGAAAAACAAGTGAGGTGGAAAAAAATCTAGAAAAAGATGTCAATAGTTTGTTGACGAAAGTTTTAAAATTTTATCATTAAATAATAAAAAATATTATTTAATATAAACTTCTTTTAATAAAAATTTTATTATTATTTCCACTTAAAAAAGCAAGGAATAAATACAATGGAATTACTACAAATGCTTAAAAAACATGAGTTAAAAGCTACTCCGCAAAGACTATGTGTTTTAAAAATTTTAAAAAGACATGAGCATCCTAATATTGATGAGTTATATACAGAAATTAAAAAAGAATACCCTTCAATCTCTTTAGCGACGGTTTATAAAAATCTTAATACTTTACAAAAGCAAGGTTTAGTTGTTGAAATCAATGTTTTAAATCAAAAAACTTGTTACGATATTTATGAAGAAGAACATATTCATGTAGTTTGCACCAAATGTGGTGGTATAGAGGATTTAAGTTTTAAAGATGCTAAGCTTTATGAATATCAAGAGCATTTAGAAAAAAAGATAGGCAATCTCGTCAATTATCTGTCCGTTTGTGCTTATGTTGATAGTTGTAAAAAGTGTCATTAAGCAAAATAAAGTTAAAATAGCCCATATATTTTAAGGGTTATTTTAATGGTTTATGAAATTCAAAAAAACTTTTTACTATCTGACTGCACTCTTTTAGAGAATTTAAAAAAAGATAATATACCTTTTCGAAATTCTAAATTTGAAACTTTTTATACTCAAATAACTTCAAATCATAGTGTTAAATTTCAAAGTTTTTGCAATGAATTTTATAAAATTACAAAATTTAATAATTCAATTTTAGAACAGAATCAAGAAGAGAAAATTTCTAAAAAAAAATTTGAAAAAGCTCGAAAAAAGATTATAGGAAAGAGCATTAAAAAAGAACGCTTCGAATTTAAATTGTGCTCTTTAAAAAGTTATATTGATATTTATGAAGAGCCTAAAATTTGTATTTTAAAAATATTTTTTCCAACATTGGATAGCTCCAATGAATTTAAAATTCCTAAAGATTTTAAAATTCAAAAAGAATTACATTATGATTTAAATTCTAAACATATCGTTTTATATGGTTTTGAATATCAAAAGTTTGATATAGAGAAATGTTTTAAAATTATAGAAAAAAATCAGAATTTTAGCTTGGATTTTCCAAATTATATTAATGCTTATGATGGATTTAGGATTTTTTTATTTTATTTATTTAAAAAATTAAAATTTTATTGGACTTTATCTTTAGAGAGAAAAGATAAGCAAAGTTTATGCGAATTTTTATTTTATTCAAGAAGTTTGTATATAGTTTTATCAAGCATGAATACTATTTTAGATAAAAATTTGAGTAATATTTTGGCTTTAAAGTTTAAAGATATAACGAAAAAAACTCAAGATATTTTAGCAAGTGAAAATTCAAATCAAGATTTATTGCTATTTTTAAGCGATGAAAAAATCCAAGATTTGTTTAATGATTTTGATTTTTTTATAAAAGAAAATTCTTTTTATGAAGGCGATTGCAAAGATAGGTTTTTTAAACAACTTATTGCGTTAGAACTTAGAAAAAAAATTATTTTATTTAGAAAAAATATACTAAAAAATTTTGATTTAGAGCTTTTTGAAAATAGTTTTTTTGAATTAGCAATATTTTTAGAATATTTTTATCGTTTTTTAGAGATAAAAAATTTAAACAAACTTTATGAAAAATATTGTAAAGATAGGGATAAAAATATTTTTTCCAAAATAATCAATAATAAAAATAAATTTTACAAATTGCTTAAAAAATCAAGTAAAAATTTGAAAATTTACAAAGGATAAAAATGCAAAAACAAGAAAAAATTATAGAAATGTTTAATCAAATTGCACCTACTTATGATAAGGCGAATAGAATTTTAAGCTTTGGAGCTGATGTAGCGTGGCGTAAAAAAGCTTGCCAAAGAGTGATGAGTTTGTATTTAAAAAAAGATTTAAAAATCGCTGATATTGCTTGTGGCACAGGGGATATGATAGAGATTTGGCAAGAGAGTGCTTTAAAAATGGAAAAAAATATTTTAAATATTAAAGGTATTGATCCAAGTAGTGGTATGCTAAATGTTGCAAGAGAAAAATTTCCAAATGTCGAATTTATAGAAGCAGGGGCGCAAAATTTGCCTTTAGAAAGTCAAAGTTTAGATATTTTAAGTATTAGTTATGGCATTCGCAATGTTGTAGAAAGACAAAAAGCCTTAAGCGAATTTGCTAGAGTACTCCAAAAAGATGGTATTTTGGTAGTTTTGGAATTTACAAAAAGAGAAAAGGGTGGATTTATAGCAGCTTGTAGAGATTTTTATCTTAAAAATATTTTACCAAGTATAGGTGGGATAATCAGTAAAAATAAAAGTGCTTATGAGTATTTGCCAAATTCTATTGAAGGATTTTTAAGTAAGGAAGAGTTTATTTTAGAGCTTAAAAATGCTGGTTTTAAAATGCTTGATTATAAAAGTTTTAGCTTTGGCGTGAGTTCAATGTTTATAGCAAAAAAACTATGACACCAACAGAATTAAATCTTAAAGCAAAGGCTTTATTAGAAACACATTTTGAGGATATAGTTTTAAGTGGAGAAATTTCAAAAATCACTTTGCATGGTTCAGGGCATTGGTATTTTGATTTAAAAGACGAAAGATCAAGCATTGCTTGTGCTATGTTTAAAGGAGCTAATTTAAAAGTCGGATTTAAACCCGCAGTGGGGGATTTTTTAGAGCTTTGTGGAAGTGTGAGTTTATATCCTGAAAGTGGTCGTTATCAATTTATCGCTACTAGTATGAAAAAAGCAGGTTTTGGGGATTTGGAAGCACAGTTTTTGGCTTTAAAAGAGCGTTTGCAAAAAGAAGGACTTTTTGATCCACGCTTTAAAAAATCTCTGCCAAAATTTCCTAAAAAAGTAGGTATTATCACTTCAAAAACTTCTGCTGCTTTGCAAGATATGTTAAAACTTATTCATCAAAAAGAATATTTTTTGGCAAAAATTTATATTTTTGATACTTTAACTCAAGGAAGCAATGCTTCTTTTTCCCTTATGCAAGCTTTAAAAAAAGCTGATGATATGGATTTAGATATTCTTATTATAGCACGTGGTGGAGGAAGCAGGGAAGATCTTTTTTGTTTTAATGATGAAAATTTAGCAAGAGAGATTTTTAAAGCAAAAACTCCTATCATTTCAGCCATAGGACATGAGATTGATTATGTTATTAGTGATTTTGTTGCAGATTTTAGAGCTCCAACGCCTTCAGCTGCTATAGATACTTTGTTTTATTCTAAGTTGGATATAGAGCAAAGTTTGGATTTAATGGAAGAAAAATTAATGCAACTTTGGAATTATAAAATACAAAATTATGAAAATTTGCTTTTAAATTTAAGCAAATTTTTCAAATTTAATTCTTTGCCAAAAATAATAGATGAAAAAATAAAACAAAGCCATAATATAGAAAAGCAATTAAATCATCTATTGGCAAATCAAATGCGTTATAATGAATTAAAATTAGATAAATTGCAAAATGCTTATTTGCAACATGAGAATTTTTTTAATAAAAGCAAAAAGTTTATTTGTATCAGAAAAAATGGTAAAATAGCAAATTTAGAAGATCTTAAGAGTGATGATATCGTTATTTTAAGTTCTCAAACTTCTCAAAAAGAAGCAAAAATTTTATAAGGATAGATTATGAGAAAAATCAATTTCAGTGCAGGGCCATCGACTTTACCTTTAGAAATTTTAGAGCAAGCTCAAAAAGAACTCTGTGATTATCAGGGTAGGGGTTATTCTATAATGGAAATTTCTCACCGCACAAAAGTATTTGAAGAAGTGCATTTTGGAGCACAAGAGAAAGCTAAAAAACTTTACGAGTTAAATGATGATTATGAAGTATTATTTTTACAAGGTGGAGCAAGTTTGCAATTTGCTATGATTCCTATGAATTTAGCTTTAAATGGGGTTTGTGAATATGCAAATACAGGAGTTTGGACAAAAAAAGCGATTAAAGAAGCACAAATTTTAGGTGTCAATGTTAAAACCGTAGCAAGTAGTGAGGAAAGTAATTTCGATCATATTCCTAGAGTGGAATTTAGCGATAATGCTGATTATGCTTATATTTGTTCTAACAATACTATTTACGGCACTCAATATCAAAATTATCCTAAAACTAAAACTCCTTTGATTGTGGATGCATCGAGTGATTTTTTTTCTAGAAAAGTAGATTTTTCAAATATTGCTCTTTTTTATGGCGGAGTGCAAAAAAATGCTGGAATTTCGGGTTTAAGTTGTATTTTTATCCGTAAAGATATGTTAGAAAGATCTAAAAATAAACAAATTCCTAGTATGTTAAATTATTTGACTCATGCTGAGAATCAGTCCTTGTTTAACACGCCTCCAACCTTTGCCATTTATATGTTTAATCTTGAAATGGATTGGCTTTTAAATCAAGGTGGGCTTGATAAAGTGCATGAGAAAAATTCTCAAAAAGCTACTATGCTTTATGAATGTATTGATTTAAGTAATGGATTTTATAAAGGACATGCAGATAAAAAGGATAGATCTTTAATGAATGTGAGTTTTAATATTGCTAAAAATAAAGATTTAGAGCCTCTTTTTGTAAAGGAAGCCGAAGAAGCTGGAATGATAGGACTTAAAGGACATAGAATTTTAGGAGGAATTCGTGCAAGTATTTATAATGCGCTTAATTTGGATCAGGTAAAAACCTTGTGTGAATTTATGAAAGAATTTCAAGGAAAATATGCATGATAAAGCGTTTTGATGAGTGCGATAGAATGTCGCAAATTATTGTTTTTGATAAATATTTTAAGACTGCAGGACAAGTGGCTTTTGAACCTAGCGGAGATATTAAAAAACAAACTAAAGAAGCGCTTGCAGAACTTGATGCTTTGTTTGAAAAAATAGGCGCAAACAAAGGAGATTTGATTCAAATTCAAATCTGGTTAGCTAATATGCAAGATTTTGATGCAATGAATGAAATTTATGATGCTTGGATTAAAAATTATCCTAAACCTGTTAGAGCTTGTGTAGGAAGTGCTTTAGCAGAGGGTTATTTGGTAGAAATTCAAGCTTTTGGAAAGCTAAGAGAGAATTAAAAATTCTCTCCTCCAAATTTTAAAAGCGCAGATCCCCAAGTAAAACCACCGCCAAAAGCATCTAGTAAGATCAGATTTCCTTTTTTAAGTCGACCTTCTTCATAGGCATCATTCATTGCCATAGGTATAGAAGCAGCTGAAGTATTGCCATATTTTTGTACAGTGATCACACATTTTTCATCGCTTAGATTGAGTTTTTCTTGAACGGCTTTAATGATGCGTAGATTAGCTTGATGAGGAATAAAAAGATCAATTTCTTGTGCTAAAATGTTATTTTTAGCTAAAATTTCTACAACATCATTACTAAGCGTGTTTACTGCTATTTTAAAAACTTCATTGCCTTTCATTTGCATAGAAAGTGTTTGACATAGGCTTGATTTTTGCGATCTTTGAGTCATTAAAAGATCTCCATAATTACCATTGCTTGCAGTATGTACATCAAGGATATGATTTTCATTATCCAAACTTACAACTCCAGCACCTGCACCGTCTCCAAAGAGTATGCAAATACTTCTGTCATTGTAATCCATAATTGAACTTGTTTTTTCAGCTCCTATGATTAAAACATTTTTTTTCAAACCACTTTCTACTAAGGCTTTAGCTTGTTCAAGCAAATAGATAAAACCAGAACAAGCTGCTGAAATATCAAAAGCGCTAATATTTACAAGTCCTAAATTTGAAGCAATTTTACAAGCCGTTGAAGGCATAGTAAAATAATCAGGACTTAAAGTAGCTACAAGAATCGCATCAATATCTTCAGGTTTTAAATTTGCTCTTTCTATGGCTTTTAATGCAGCTTTTGTGCCCAAATCGCTAGTATTTTCATTTTCACTAGCAATGCGCCTTTCTTTAATACCTGTGCGTCTAGTGATCCATTCATCGGTGGTATCTACCATTTTTTCAAGATCAGCATTGCTTAAAATTTTTTCTGGAATATAAGAAGCTATACTTTTAAGACTGGCTTTAAGCATTGTATTTCCCAAGTTCATTTTCTATAAATTTATTGATATGAGATTGGCTAAAATTTATAGCTTGAAAAATTGCATTTTTAATAGCTCTAGAATCGCTTTTTCCATGACTTATGATCACGCAGCCATTAACTCCAAGAAGGGGTGCTCCGCCATATTCTTGCCAATCTGTGTGTTTTTTTAATTTTTTAAAAGATGGCTTCATAAGTAAAGCACCTATTTTAGAAATAAAAGATTGCTTTACTTCGTTTTTTAGAAGTTGAAAAATAGCTGTTGCCACACCTTCACAAGCCTTTAAGATAACATTTCCATCAAAACCATCGCAGACTAAAACATCTATTTCACCATTGAAAATATCTCTACCTTCAGCATTACCTATAAAATTTGGAATTTTTTTCATAAGCTGATGACTTTCTTTGGTAAGTTCATTACCTTTGCATTCTTCTTCACCATTAGAAAGTAAAGCAAGGCGTGGTTTTTGAATTTGCATAATTTCTTTAGCATAAACTTCACCCATTATGGCAAATTGAAATAAATTTTCAGCTTTACAATCTGTATTAGCTCCAACATCCAAAAGTAAAGTTTTGTTAACGATATTTGGCATTAAAGTGGCAATAGCAGGTCTTGAAATACCTTTAAGTCTTCCAAGCCTTAAGGTAGCCAAAGACATACTTGCTCCACTATGACCCGCTGAAACTACAGCATCTACTTTTTTTTCTTTTAATAAATTAATAGCTTTGTATATGGTTGTTTCTTTATTTTTTAAAGCATCTGTGGCATTTTCATTCATCGAAAAAATTTCACTAGCTTCTTCGTATTGTATATATTGCTCTAATTTTTTTGGTATTAAAGGTTTTAGAATTTTAGAATTTCCCACTAAGATAGCGTTAAAAGGTTTTGCTTCTAGTGCCTTTAAAACGCCTTCTATAATGGGTTTTTCTCCAAAATCACCACCCATTGCATCAATGGCAATGTTAATCATTGATTTTAATATTCCTTAGTTGTTGGATTCGCACGGTGAGGCATTTTGTAGCTTCCATCTTTGTCTTTTATAGGCATAGGAAGACTAACTTTATAGTGAGTTCTGCGTTTAGCTGCACGAGTTTTGCTCACTCTTCTCTTTGGTACTGCCATTTTTTCTCCTTTATAAAATTTAATTAATTATTGCAATTTATGCAATAAAAATAATCACTCAAATAAGCTTCAAGCTCGCTGATAGCAACTTCTATTAAATCAATATGTCCATCGAAAAATTCTATAGTATTGCTCAATTTGTTTGCTTCATCTTTAAAAATACCATCACTTGCAAAAAGTTCTAAATTTTCTTTAATTTCAAGTTCTAACTCAGTTCCACAACTATCACAAGGTCTATAGATAAAACCTTGCATAATAGCATTTATTTTAACAAGCTTAGGATTTATTTTTACTAAATTTCCTTCAAAAATCATATTCTCAAGATTAAGTTTAAAAGGATATTCCTTTATGTTAATCTTAGAAAAAGGGATTTTCATTTAGCAAATTTCGTTTGGTTTAAAGAAAAATTCAACTTCTATTTTTGCATTTTCCAAGCTGTCGCTTCCATGAACAGCATTAGCATCAATACTCTCAGCAAAATCGGCTCTAATTGTTCCTGCTTTAGCTTCTTTAGGATTTGTCGCTCCCATTAAATCTCTATTTTTTAATACGGCACCTTCTCCTTCTAGCACAGAAACAACAACAGGACCGCTAATCATAAATTCAACCAAGTCTTTAAAAAAAGGTCTTTCTTTATGAACAGCATAAAAATTTTCAGCTTGTTCTTTACTAAGTTGAACTTTTTTCATTGCAGCGATTCTTAATCCATTGCTTTCAAAACGATCTAAAATTTTTCCTATAACACCTTTTTTAACAGCATCAGGTTTAATTATAGATAAAGTTTTTTCCATCTTTGTAATAACTCCTTATTTTAATAAAGCTTAAAATTATACTTGAATTTGTTTAAAAAAAGTTAAATTAAAAGAAAAAGCTAGGAATCTCTAGCTTTTTAATTTTTTAAAATTATGCAAAAACTGGAGTGTCCCCGCTTCTCATATCAGCGCCGATATTATCACGACTTGGTTGTCCTGATTCTACAGCACTCCAAACTATACATCCATCTGTTGGGCAAGCACTGGCACAAGCTGGTTGATCATTATGTCCTACGCATTCAACGCATTTGTTTGCATAAACATAATATCTATCTTCACCTTCTGGATTGTTAGCATCATCAACGATAGCACTCACTGGACACTCATCAATACAAGAACCACAAGCAATACATATATCTGTAATTTTTACAGCCATTTTTTCTCCTTTTTAATATTAATATTTAAAAGATTTTAGCATAAAATTCTTAAATAATGTAAATTTTGATAATCAAAAATTTACATTATTTGATAATAATTATAACTTTCTTAAATTTTTAATATTATTTTAGATATTTAAAAAAAAATAAAGATTTAAACGATATAATTTCGTTATCAATAAAATTTATTATTTAGGAGAAAATATGATAGTTACTAAAAAAGCTTTAGATTTTACTGCTCCAGCGGTATTAGGAAACAATGAAATTGTTCAAGATTTTAATCTTTACAAAAACATAGGCCCAAAAGGAGCGGTAGTATTCTTTTATCCAAAAGATTTTACTTTTGTTTGTCCTTCAGAAATTATAGCTTTTGACAAAAGATATCAAGAATTTAAAAACCGCGGTATTGAAGTAATTGGAATTTCAGGAGATAATGAATTTTCACATTTTGCTTGGAAAAATACTCCAGTAAATCAAGGTGGTATTGGTCAGGTTAAATTTCCGCTTGTTGCTGACTTAACTAAGCAGATTGCTAGAAATTTTGATGTACTTTATGCAGAAGCAGTTGCCCTTCGTGGTTCGTTCTTGCTTGATGCTGATGGAACAGTTCGCCATGCTGTGGTTAATGATTTACCACTAGGTAGAAATATAGATGAAATGTTAAGAATGGTTGATACTATGCTTTTTACAAATGAGCATGGTGAAGTTTGTCCTGCAGGATGGAATAAGGGCGATGAAGGTATGAAAGCTAACCCTAAAGGCGTGGCTGAATATCTTGGTAAAAACGAAGCTAAACTTTAATTTCTTAGTATAAAGCCTCTTCATGAGGCTTTTTCTTCATTTTTATTCTTTAATTGAAATTCATAAATTTTCTACTATAATTTTACACACATATTAAAATTTTTACTTAGGCTAAAATATGGCAGGCGAAGATCAAGAAAAAACAGAAGAACCCACGTCCAAAAAGATAGAAGATGCGCGTAAAGAAGGTAATGTTCCAAAGTCTCAAGATGCGGCAGCTATTGTAACTTTGATAATTGGAGTAACTATAACTTTACTTATGATGAGTTTTATGGGCGAGAGAATTGTAAATTTATATAGATACTATCAAAGTTTTATTGGTGTTGAATTTGATTTGCGTATTATTCAAGCCATTATGATTAAAAGCATTTTTGAGGTTTTAATTATTCTTGCACCTATTGTTTTAAGTATTATGATTGCTGGGGTTTTGGGAAATATTATGCAATTTGGTTTTATTTTTACAACTAAACCTATTATGCCAAATTTAGGAAAAATCAATCCTCTAAAAGGTTTAAAAAACCTTTTTTCATTGAAAAAAATTGTTGAAAGTATAAAAATTATTTTAAAAGTGGGTATTGTTTTTACTATAGCTTTTATAGTTTTACTTAAATTTATGCAAGAGCTTCCAAGAGTTGAGCTTTATACTATGGTTGCACAGCTTACTTGGCTAAGAGACAGAGCTATTGTTTTAGCAGCTATTGTTATAGTTGCTTTTTTAATTATTGCTGTTTTAGATGTTTTTTTGGTGCGTTTTCAGTATTTTAAAGGTTTGCGTATGAGCAAACAAGAAATAAAAGATGAGTATAAACAAATGGAAGGAGATCCTCAGGTTAAAGGTAGAATTCGTAGACTTCAAATGGAAGCTGCGCGTCGTCGTATGGTTCAAGATGTTGCAGGTGCGGATGTGGTGATCACAAACCCAACGCATTATGCCGTAGCTATTCGTTATGATACAAGTAAAGAACAAGCCCCTAGGGTTGTTGCCAAAGGAGTGGATTTTCTCGCTCTTCGCATAAAACAAGTAGCCTATGAAAATAATGTTGTGGTTTATGAAAATCCTCCTTTAGCAAGAGAGCTTTATAAAGCTTGTGATGTTAATGATCTTATTCCTAGGGAAATGTTTAAAGCTGTAGCTGAGGTGCTAGGATTTGTTTATAATACAAATAATAAGAGTCGTTTAGCTGGTCAAGTAAAAAAAGGAAACTAAAACTTTTAAGGTGTTTTAGTTCCTATTTTATTGATAAGTTCAAGAACAGATTTTTGAGTGCTTGTATCTGCTGTATCGACTTTAAAATATATTTCTACTCTATTATTTTCTAAGGCTTGCGGATTTCCATTGATGGGATTATTAAGCCCGTAGCTTTTAATGCTAATATTTTTCAAATTTGCTCCACCTTCTATAAAATATTTTAATACATTTTCTGCTCTTTGGTAGGCGAGTTCATAACTTCTTATAATAGAGTCGCTATTGTCTGTATAGCCTCTAATTTCTATTTTTGCTTGAGGTGGCAAATATGTTGTTAGTTCAGCCATACGTTTTAAATAATCTTGTATATCAGCTGAAACGATTTGAGCGCTACCTCTTTCAAATTCAACTTTGGATGGAAGGTTAAGAGCAACCTGATTGTCGCTTTGATCTAGAGCCGCTTGAAGACGTTTGATGGTTTCTTGCTGTGTCATAGTCATTTGTTTTAACGATTTGAGTTCATCACTTTCTTCTTTTGCTGCACCCTTATATTTTTCTTGGGTTTTGCTCTCTTCTTTGACTGTTTGAGTAGAGGTATAATCAAAGATTTTAACAAATTCGGTTTTTAAAGCCTCTACTTTAGCAGGATTTGTTTTAGAAATTGCCCAAAGAGCAATAAAAAGCGCCAAAAGCAAACTTAGAAAGTCTGCATAAGGTACAGCCCATTTTTCACCTGCAGGACATTCTGGACATTTATGTTTCTTGGCCATTTTTAACCTTTGTCAAATTGTGAAATTTTTGGATCATCGTGACTTAAGAAATTAAAAAGCTTAGCTTCCAAATCTCTAGGATTCGCACCTTCTGCAATTCCTTTTATGGCTTCAGTGATGACAATTTGCTCTTTTACAAGATCCATTCCATTAGCTTTCATTTTTCTTCCCCAAGGTGCAAAAAGCGCATAAGCACCAAAAATCCCAGTAACCGTAGCTGTAAAAGCACCTGAAATACCCGCTGCCATTGCTTGAGGATTGTCTAGCAATTTAAGAGCTAGAATAAGACCAAAAACCGCTCCAACAAGTCCCATGGTAGGGCAAGTTTCTCCAAATACTATCCAATATTCTGCACATTCTTTATAATGCTCTTCAAGTTGTTCGGTTTGTATTTCCATGCTTTCGTGAATTTCTTCAAAGCTTTTACCATCTACAAGCATCATCATAGCATTTTTTAAAAATTCATTTTCAATCTCATTGGTTCTTGATTCTAATGCTAAAAGCCCATCTCTTCTTGCAATAATGGCAAATTCTATTAACTGGGCTATCCTTTCAGGTAGATTTACTCCAGAGCCTTTAAAGACAACTTTGAGTTCTTTATAAGCTGCTTTTACAATTTTTTTATGTGTAGAAGTCATTGCACAAAATGCAGCTGTTGGCATAACTATAAGAAAGGAAGAAAGATGTACAACATGTAAAGGATTACCACCTTCTAGTATATCTCCTACTGAAATACTAGTAACTGCAAGCACCATTCCCAGTATGGTTGAAAGATCCATATAAATATCTCCTTGATTATTTTAAATCGCCCCAATTTTTGGCAATACTTGAGCTTGTTTTTAATTTTATTTTTAATTTTACTATATTTTCCATAATATCTCTAGTTTTTTTTACAAAATTTTCACATAAATCATCTTTTACTTCAAAAATTAATTCATCATGAATTTGCAAAATAAGCTTTTTGTCTTCATTTAATTCTTTATTGATTTCTAGCATTGCAAGTTTGATTACATCTGCTGCTGAACCTTGCAAGATTGAATTAATGCTTTCTCTTTCATACATGGCAATTTGCATAGGTTTTGCATTTTCAAAATCAAAATAACGCTTGCGACCGCTTAAAGTAGTGATAAAACCATTTTGTTTAGCTTCGTTTTTAACTGTTTCAAAATATTTTTTAATGCTAGTAAAATTTTCAAAATATTTTTCTATATAAGATTTGGCTAAATGAGCTTCTATTTTTAAATTTTGACTTAAAGTTTTATAGCCCATGCCATAAATAAGTCCAAAATTTATACTTTTTGCAACACTTCTGGTTTCATAATTGCTTTCTCCAAAAATCATTATAGCTGTTCTTGCATGTATATCTTCATCGTTAGCAAAAGCATTTAAAAGTTTTTCATCTTCGCTAAAATGTGCAAGCATTCTCAGTTCGATTTGAGAATAATCAAGAGAGATAAAACTAAATCCATCTTTAGCTACAAAGCAAGATTTATAATCTTTTGCGTATTGTCCGTGTGCAGGAATATTTTGCAAATTTGGATCTTTAGATGAAAGGCGACCCGTTGCAGTTCCAGTTTGTAAAAAACTTGAGTAAATGCGTGAATTTTCATCTTTTAACGCTAGTTTTAACAAAGGTTCGCAATAAGTGGAATAAAGTTTGGCAAGTTCTCTATAATCTAAAATTTTGGCAATTACAGGATGTTTATCTAAAAGTGCATTTAAAACTTTTTCATCGGTAGAATATCCTGTTTTTCCTTTTTTTCCACTTGGAAGTTTAAGTTTTTCAAAAAGTATATCACCTACTTGTTTAGGTGAGTTTAGGTTAAATCTATCCTCACAAAGAGTATAAATTTCTTCACTTAAATTTTTGATTTCATTTTCAAATTTTTTCATAAGGGCTTCAAGTGCATTTGTATCAAGCTTTATGCCATTTTCTTCCATCATCATAATGATTTTAATGAAATCAAATTCACAGTTTTTAGCAAGTTCTAATAAAGGAGTTTCAAGATTTTTTAAAAAATAAAGATAAAATCTTAACGTGATATAAGCATCTTCTGCGGCGTATTTGCAAGCTTTTTCAAGTTCTACACTTGCAAAATTTTCTCCTTTTTTAACAAGGCTTTCAAAATGCAAGGTTTCGTAATTAAAAAGTCTTAAGGCTAAATCATCCATATTTACTCTTAAAGAAGGATTTTTAAGCCATGCTAAAATCATTGTATCTGCGTATTTTTGAGGTAAATTTAATCCAAAATTATTTTGAATGATTTTAAAATCATATTTGAGATTGTGCCCTATAACAAAATGATTAAAGATTAGTTCTATGGCTTTTTTGGCATTTTGCAATGAGATTTGCTCACCTACTCCAAGATAATTATGAGTTAAAGGCACATAAAAGGCTTCGTTTTCACTCATACAAAAACTAAAACCAACAATTTTTGCCTCTTTTGTATCAAGTCCTGTAGTTTCGGTATCAAAAGCAATAATACTTTCTTTATCAAGAGTATTTAAAATTTCAAAAAGTTTGTTTTCATCTTGTATTAAAGTGGCTTTAAAACCTAAATTTTTATCTTTATTATCAGGATTTTGACGCAGTTTTTTAAGCAAAGCATTAAGTTCGTAATGTTCTAAAATTTCAAGTATTTTTAAAAGAGGTTCTTCATCAGGATAAGTGGCTTTTTCTATAAGATCTTGCACTTCTAAATTTTCATACAAAGAAGCTAATTTTTTGCTTAAAAATGCATTTTCCTTACCCTCTAAAAGCAAATTACGACTTCTTTCGTTGCGTACTAGGGTTAAATTTTCATAAATTCCTTCTATGCTGCCAAATTCATCAAGTAAGGTTTTGGCTCCTTTTGCGCCTATACCTTTAACGCCTGGAATATTATCAGAACTATCTCCGCAAAGAGCTAAAAAATCTCTGATTTGATGAGGTTTTACTCCGTATTTTTCTAAACACGCTGCTTCATCATAGTCGTTTTTAGAAATAGGGCTATAAATACTTGTTTTACCATCTTTTATGAGTTGATAAAGATCTTTATCTTGAGTGATAATGCGTACAAAAATATCCCTATCTTCACAAGTTTTTACAAAAGAAGCGATGATATCATCGGCTTCATAACCTTCCCTAGAAACGCTTATAAAACCCATTTTTTCTATCATCTCTATGCAAATTGGAATTTGTTCTAGAAGTTCAGGTGGTGGTGGAGTGCGATTTTGTTTATAGTTTGGATCAATTTCGCTACGAAAAGTTTTTCCTTTGGAGTCTAATGCAAAAACAATATAATCACTTTTATGTTCATTTTTTAAGCTATAAATAAAATTTGCAAAACCGCTAATCATTCCACTAGCTTGTCCTTGTGAATTTTTAAAACCTTTTAATGCGTAGTAAAGTCTGAAAAAAAATCCAAAAGTATCGATAATAGTTAAAGTTTTCATAATAATTTCTTCTTTTGATAAAATATATTTTTAAGTTGTATTATTTCAAAATTTTGCTTAAAATGTCTACAATTTAAGATCTTTAAGCAAAAACACTGCAATTTTTAGCCATAATTACAAATTATTTATAAAAAAATATATTAAAATATAAGGATAATGTAATGACAAATCAGCAAATTGATGGAATTGCGGATAAGAATTTTAACACACCTAAAGGTAGGAAAGTTTTTAAAAAGGCAGTTTTTTCTTGCTGGTTGGGAACTGCTATGGAATATGCAGATTTTGCACTTTATGGTTTAGCAGCTGCAACAATTTTTTCAGAAGTGTTTTTTCCTGAGCAAACTCCAGTAATTGCACTTTTGCTTAGTTTTGTAACTTATGGCATAGGTTTTATTGCAAGACCTATTGGGGCTTTGTTTTTTGGCTATTTAGGCGATAAACATGGAAGAAAAAATGTTATGATGGCTACAATAGCTTTAATGGGAATTTCAACTACTCTTATAGGTTTTATCCCAAGCTATGCAGTAATTGGTGTTTGGGCGCCTATTTGTTTGGTTATATTACGTTTTATACAGGGTTTTGGTGCAGGAGCTGAACTTTCAGGTGGAACAGTTATGCTTGGAGAATATGCTCCTAGCAAGAGAAGAGGGCTTGTTTCTTCTGTGATTGCTTTAGGATCAAATAGCGGAACTTTGCTTGCGTCTTTTGTATGGCTTTTGATGGTACAAATGGATGAAGCAAGTTTTAAAGAATGGGGCTGGAGAGTTCCTTTTATGGGAAGTATTTTAATCGCTCTTTTTGCTGTATATATTCGTTTTCATGTCAAAGAAACCCCTGTTTTTGAAAAGCAAAAAAATGAAATGATGAAATTGCGTCTTAATAACGAAAAGCATATGAAAAAAGATGAAAGAAGTTTTTGGCAAAGAAGTCGTGCTTTTTGGACTATGGTGGGTTTAAGAATAGGTGAAAATGGACCTTCTTATCTTGCACAAGGTTTTATTGTAGGCTATGTGACTAAAATTTTACTTTTAGACAAATCAGTTGCCACTACAGCGGTGATGATAGCTTCATTGGTGGGTTTTTTGATTATTCCTTTGGCAGGTTATTTAAGTGATAGATTTGGAAGACGTATTACTTATAGAATGTTTTGTTTGCTTTTGATGATTTATGCTTTTCCTGCTTTTATGCTTTTAGATAGTAAAAATGAAATTATTGTGATTTTAACTATTATTGTAGGTATGTCTTTAGCATCTTTAGGGATTTTTGGTGTACAAGCGGCTTGGGGTGTAGAACTTTTTGGGGTAAAAAACCGTTATACAAAAATGGCTTTTGCTAAGGAGCTAGGTTCTATTCTTTCAGGAGGAACAGCGCCTATGGTGGCTTCTGCTTTGCTTGCGTATTATGGCACTTGGTGGCCTATTGCGACATATTTTGTATTAACTGCAGGTATAGGTTTTGTGACTACATTTTTTGCGCCAGAAACTAGAGGCAGGGATTTAAATAAAATAGAAGATGCGATATGAGACTTATCTTAGACACGGACATAGGCAATGCTATTGCAGGAGCAAATACTGATGATGGTTTAGCACTTGCTTTGATTTTGTCATCTAAAGAAATCAAACTTGAAATGCTAAGCACAGTTTGCGGTAATGTTCCAAGCCTTGTTGCCTATAGTGTGGCTAAGGATTTATTTAAACGTTTAAATTTAAATATCCCCGTTTATTTGGGAGCGAATGAAGCCCTAAAAGAACCAAGTAAAGCTTGGCGTCAAAGACTTGATGAAAGTGTTAAAAATTTTAAACTTGAATATCTTTGGGAAAATATAAAAAGTCCTGAAATTTTAGAAAATATAAATCCTGATGCGATTTTTAAAATGGGTGAGTTGGTGAGTAAAAATCCTAAAGAAATTTCTATTTGTGCGATAGGACCTTTGACAAATATCGCTATGACTATGAAAATTTTTAAAGATTTTGATATAAATCTTAAAGAGCTTTTTATTATGGGCGGCAGTTTTGATATGCCTTATTACACTAAAGATACAAATTTTGGTTTTGATCCTGAGGCGGCTAGTATAGTGCTAAATTCAAGAGCTAAAATTACACTCGTACCTTATAATGCAACCATGCAGACTTTATTAACACACGAGGATTTAAAAGAGTTGCAAGGTAAGAATATTTTATGTGATTTTATCGTTGAAACTTTAGGTGTTTGGATTGATTATGCCTCTAAAACACGTGGTACAAAGGGAACTTGGATACATGATGCTTTAACGATAGCTTACGCATTAGATTCTAGTATTGCAGATTTTGATGAGTGTTATGCTGATGTTATTTGCGATAGTTCTTTGGCAAGAGGTATGAGTTGGCGTTGTTTTAAAGAACCAAAAATGAGTATGGGGGTGGATTTAAGCACTAAAAATTGTGTTAAAATTCTAAAAAATGTAGACAATGCAAAGCTTTTAAAACTTATAAAAGAGAAGTTTTTAAAAGGAGTTTGCTATGAAAATTATGAAAGCATAACGACTTAATTTTCCAAGTAAGATAAAAAATATAGTTTTTAAAAAAGAATATTTCGCAAAACCAAGTCCCAAGGCAAAAAGATCTCCTACTAAAGGTAAAAAAGTAAAAAAAGCAAATATACTTCCAAATTTAGCAAAATTAGCATTGAAATTTTCTAATTTTTTTAAGGATTTGCTAAAGTATTTTTCTAAAATTTTTTCTTTTCCAAAATACGCTAAAGCATAAGTACTTAAACTTCCTAAGGTATTACCCAAAGTGGCTATGATAAGTACCAAATTCGGATTAAAATCAAGTTTTATAAAGCCTAAAACAAAGGCTTCACTTGCTAAGGGTAATAGTGTGCTTGAAAGAAAACACACCATGAAAAGCCCCAAATAGCTAATATCATTATATAAAAAATCAAACATTAAAACTCTTTTTTACGCATTAAAATAAACAAAATAAAAAGATGGATAGGAAATAAAAAAGATTTGATAATTTCAAAATACAAATTTAAAATTCCAAGATCTAATCTTAAAAAAATAGCACCTATAATGATAAAAATAAAATAAATTTTGAAAAGATGGCTTTGAAAAAATTTATCTAAAAGAAATATATAAATAAAAGAAAGAATAAAAGCTAAATAAATGAAAAATTGCCATAAGTTAGCGTTTTCTAGATGAAAATACATATCAATACAACAAACAAACATTATATAAATAAAACAAAAAGCCAAAGGAAATATCAATTTTTCTTTTCTAAAAATAAAAAAATAAAATAAATGTATAAAACAAAATAAAATTAGCAGTAAAAAAGTTAAAATAGAATTTAAAAAACGCAAATTTTCTCTTAGATGATAAAGCTTTTGATCAGCTAAATTTAGCATTTGAAGGTTTTGCGGTGGTAATTCATAAAGGCTATAATCAATGGTTAAATAGTGATTAAAAACAAAAACTAAGGTGATTTGACTTAGGCTTAAAAAGATAACAAATAAAATACTATAGTTAAATATTTTCTTTTTCATTGGATAAAAGCTTTAAATTTGGGATAAATTTGATATTTTGGTTTTTACTAAGTGCGAAAGCAAATAGGGCGTAATAAATGACAAACAATAAGCCTGTAAAGAAAAAAAACATAAACAAAGTTATGGCTAAAGCAAGTGAAGGCTTGCTATGAATTAAAAAAAGCATAAATATAAAAACAATTATCAAAATCATACTTTTAAAAATAAAACATAAGAGAAAATAAATTTGATTTTTACATAAAGCTCTTAGTGTTTTAAAAAATATAAAAGTACAAAAAATGGCTACTATAAGACATAAAAAAGAAAAGCTATATAGAGCAATACGCGTCTGACTGAGAGGATAAGCACTCATAATAAGAATTAAGTTAAACAAAGCGATAAATTGAGTGCTTGCAGCTATAAAAAAACTTATCAACAAAACTTTACTTTTACTTGTAAAATAAAGTTTTAAAATCATAATTGAATAAGAAATTAAAAAAATCACACAAAAAATTATAGTTAAAATGTTAGCGATAGAATCAAAATTATACAATTTTAAATCATAGATAAAATCAAGAACGATAGGTAAAAAATAAAAACAAATTGAAAGTAAAAAACTTATAAAAACTATCCAAGCAAACTTTTTAACGCTTTTAAAATCATTTTGTCTTCGAATTTCAAACATTTGATGAAAGTTTAAATTTGACACTTTTCTTCTTTAAAATATTTCAATCTAGCTTTTTTAAAATTTTATACCTTTCAAAGGCATAAGCAAAACTCAAAAAATGCAAAGTAAGGAAAAGAAATAAAAGGCTTAATTTATAGATAAATATAAAAGATAAAAATGCCAAAAGCATGCACAAAAATGCAAATAAAAAAGACATTTTCACTTCTTTAAAAAGCAAAGCAAGGGTAAGTGAAAATAAAAAATAAAAAACGAAAAATAAAGCTAAAAGCCCTAAAAATAAAATTTTATTTTCCAAAAGAAAAAAAGATGCACCAAGGTTTATAATGGCAAGCAAAAAATAAATTAAAATCTTATTAGAAGAAAATAAAAAATGAATTCTGACCACCATAAAAATAAAAGCAAGAACTATGTAAATACAAGAAAAGAAGCATAAAAATATACCGCCAATATAAAGAATTTCGTTCCCAGCTTCATATGAACTCGTCACCCCTTCATAAGAAAAAAAGTAATAAAAATTATATAAAGCACAGAAAAATATATAAACACTTAATCTTTTAATCTTAAAAAATGCAATTTTTTGTTCGTGTGTCATTTCAACTCCTTGCGTTTTTAAGCTCTAGATCTAAATAATATCCTGTATAGGATTTTGTTTTCTTATGCTCTTTAGCGACTTTTTCCACGCTTCCTGTGCTTATAACTTTTCCACCTTTAACTCCGCCTTCAGGCCCCATATCGATGATATAATCAGCATTTTTAATCACATCTAAATTATGTTCTATCACAAAAACAGAATTTTTAAGATCAACTAAATGTTGTAAAACTAAGATGAGTTTATTGACATCTTCAAAATGCAGTCCTGTTGTAGGTTCATCAAGTATATAAAGCGTTTTTCCTGTATCGCTACGGCTTAGTTCTTTAGCAAGTTTGATTCTTTGTGCTTCACCTCCACTTAAGGTGGTGGCATTTTGTCCTAGAGTTAGATAATCTAAACCCACTTTTACTAGAGTATCTAATTTTTGTTTGATTTTAGGAACGGCTGTAAAAAATTCACTCGCTTCTAAAACACTCATATTTAAAATTTCACTGATATTTTTGCCTTTATATTTGATTTCTAGCGTGGCATCATTGTAGCGTTTGCCCTCGCAAGTATCACAAACTACCATAACATCAGGTAAAAAATGCATTTCTATTTTGATTTCTCCATCTCCGCTACATTTCTCACATCTTCCACCCTTGACATTAAAAGAAAAGCGTCCAGCTTTATAACCACGCATTTTGGCTTCTTTAGTGGCGGCAAAAAGATTTCTGATTTCATCCATAGCACCTGTATAGGTGGCAGGATTTGAACGTGGTGTGCGCCCAATTGGGCTTTGATCAAGATAAATGACTTTATCAAGTTTTTCAAGTCCTTCTATTTGTACTCCGCCAAGTTTTTTAACTTTTTTCACACGGTTTAATTCCTCTTGTGCAAAAGGAAGTAGGGTTTGAAGTATCAAAGAGCTTTTTCCAGAACCTGAAACTCCTGTTATAGCGACTAAATTTTGCAAAGGAAATTTTACGCTTAAATCTTGGATATTGTTAATATTTACATTTTTAAGCTCAAGCCATTCTTTCTGTGTTCTGTTTTGAAGTTGCGAAATTTGTTTTTTACCATTCATATAAAGTGCAGTTTCGCTTTTGCTTTTTAAAAGTTCTTTATAAGTTCCACTAAATACAACCTCACCCCCAAATTTTCCTGCTTTTGGACCAATATCTACAATAAAATCTGCTTCTTCTATGGTCATTTTATCATGCTCTACGACAATTAGGGTATTGCCCTTTTGTTGTAAATTTCTTAAAGTTTTAATCAGTTTTGCAGTATCTCTTTCATGAAGTCCTATGCTAGGCTCATCTAAGACATACATCACTCCGCTTAAACCACTGCCAATTTGTGAAGCTATGCGGATTCTTTGTGCTTCACCCCCACTAATCGTTCTTGCATCGCGCCCTAAAGAAAGATAACCTAGCCCCACATCATACAAGAAAAACAATCTTTCGTTGATTTCTTTTAGGATAGGTTTAGAAATAAGTTTTTGTTGCTCGCTTAAATAAGAAAAATTTTTCTCATCTGCAAAAAAGGCCGTACTATCTTCTATGCTCATATCTAAAATTTCACCCAAGCTTTTTTTGGCTACTTTCACGGCTAAACTTTCGGGTTTTAAACGATGCCCACCGCAGTCTTTACAAATTTTTTCACTCATATATTCAGCTAAATCTTTTTCATCTTTTAGCATTTCATAAGCCATTTTAACCACGCCTTCAAAAGTGCGTTTTAGACGATTTCTTTTCCAAAGAAATTCTATAGTTTTGGCATTACCATACAATACAAGGCGTTTTTGCTCTTCGCTTAATTGCATAAAAGGTATTTTGATAGGAATTTCATTTTGTTCGCAAAAGGCGATTAGGAATTTATAATAATAACTTTTGTTAAAACCATACATGATTTTAACAGCACCATTTTCGAGGCTTAAATTTTCATCGATGATTTTTTTCATATCTAAAGTATAACGAATTCCAAGTCCATCACAAGCTTCACATGCTCCTTTTGGAGAATTAAAAGAAAAGCTTAAAGGTTCAAGTGGAACAAAGGAAATTTTACAATCAAAACAAGCTGAATGCTCGCTAAAATGATAGTGTTTATTAAGATTTATTTCTTCATGATTTAAAACTTCTATTTCTATTTCTCCAAAGCTTTCTTGTAAGCCTTTTTCTATATCGCTTGCAAGGCGAGAAAGTAAATCTTCTTGAATTTCAAGTCTATCTATGACAAGTTTAATGGTGTGTTTTTTGGTTTTAGCCAGTTCAATTTCTTCATCAAGTCTTACTAAAACTCCATCAATTTGAGCTCTTACATAGCCTTTGTTGCGCAAATTTTCAAGTAAATCTGCATAAGTTCCTTTTTTTTCTCGTATGAGTGGGGCGTAGATGATGATTTTTGCACCTTTTGGAAATTTTAAAATTTCACTGACTATATCACTTGCACTCATAGATGAGATTTTTTGTCCACATTGATGACAATGTTGAATGCCAACTCTTGCATATAAAAGTCTTAGATAATCATAAATTTCAGTGATGGTTCCCACGGTCGAGCGTGGATTTTTAGAAGTAGTTTTTTGATCTATAGCAATGGCTGGAGTTAAACCTTCGATTTTATCGACATCAGGTTTGCCTACCTTATCTAAAAATTGTCTGGCATAAGCACTTAAACTTTCTATATAACGGCGTTGTCCTTCAGCATAAAGAGTGCCAAAAGCAAGGGTTGATTTTCCACTTCCACTCAGTCCTGTAAAAACAATGAGTTTGTTTTTGGGAATTTCAAGGTGGATATTTTTTAGGTTATTTTCTCTTGCACCAATGATTTTGATGGTATCGTTCATAGTCTTTCCTAAACATTAAAATAAATTTAAGATTTTAGCATAATAATATTAAAAGAACTTGGATAAATCCAAGTTAAAAATTTATAAGATTTAGCTTATTAAGCAAAGAGTGGGTGGTTCCAAGTATTGATAAGGCATATACGCAAAGTAAAATTTTTCTATGAGCTGAAATATGCATTTTTTCTATGATTTTAATTCCTATAAAAACTCCAACCATAGAAGCTATACCTACTAGTATTCCTTTATGAATAACTTCAGAGTCTATAACTCCAGAATTTGAAAAAGATATAATACCAGAGACTGAAGCAAAAATAACAAAAAACAAGGATAAGGAAACAACTTTTTTACTATCATAGCCTAAAAAATAAGCTAAAATTGGAGCAATTAAAAGTCCACCACCAATTCCCAAAGAAATAGCAAAAATACCAGTAAAAGCTCCAGCAATAAATAAAATGATATTCTTTACCCAAACGCTTCTTTGATTTTGCACAATGTTTTCTTTAATTCCAAAAGCATATTTGATAAAAAATATACAACTTACCGCCAAAAATACGCTAGTAAGAGCTACATCGCTTAAAGCTTTTAAAAGCATTCCGCTAAAGCTTGCCCCTATGAGCCCTCCAAAACCTATCATAATACCATCTTTAAGATTTAGATTTTTTTTCTTATAATTAATATAAGAGCCAAAAACTGCTGCAAAAATCATTTGCAATACTGAAATTCCGATAGCATGGTGAGCACTTGCTCCAAGTGCGAACATAGAAGGAACGATAATCATACCTCCACCAATGCCAAAAAGTCCAGAAGCAATACCTGAAATGATTCCTATGATTAGATAAGGTAAATCTGTGATTTCCATAGCTTTTCCTAAAAAATATTAAATATTTCAAATACGGAATAATTTTATCTTATTAAGCTAAGTATTATCTTAGTTTTTTATAACAATAGAATATTTTTTTGGTAACTTTAAGCATCGTAAAAATGTTTCAAAATATTATAAAATATAAAGATTTTATAATATTTATTTTAAATTTAAAGCAAATTTTATATTTATTGATTAAAATTAATTTAGACTTTAAAAATTTTCATAAAAGTCTTAATTTTTGAAATATTTTATAAGAAAGGTAAAAGATGAGTGAAAATGGTTTTTTTAGTAGTTCTTTGATTTTAAAACTTACACATACTCTTCGCTCTTGGCGTTTCTAAACTTCTTTTTATCTAAATTTTTTCTTTAATGTTATTTTAATTTATTTTAATTTTTAAAAAGGTTTATTATGTTTGTTAAAAATGTAAATTTTTATTACAGACAAATCCTTGAAAAATTTGAAAATTCTTATTTTGCAGAGGATTTGACTAAGGTAATTATAGGGATTGATTGTGATTATTTAGATGCTAATGAATTATCCTTTAGCGAGTTTAAGGCAAAATATTATGAAGCTTTAAGCAAGAATAAAATTTGCGATTTTGCTGGATTTTTTGGAGTTTTTAGTGCAAATTTTGTATCTTTGTTTGAAAAAATTCCACTTTCTTCTAAGAAAAATTATGATTTTCCTTTATTTTTATTCGCCAATGCTAAAGCTTATTTGATTTATGAGAAAAATAGTAAGATGTTTTTTAAATTTGGCGCTTCAAAATATTTTGAATATTTAAAAGATGATATTGAGCCAATAAAAACGAAACAAAAAAATGATTTTGAAATTTTAAACTCTTTAGAAGATGAAAAAAATGATTTTTTAAAAATGTGTGAAAAAGCTAAAGAATATCTTTTAAGTGGAGATATTTTTCAAGTGGTCTTAAGTAAGCAACTTTGTATCAAGCATCAAGTAAATGCTTTTGATTATTATGAGAGTTTAAGTGTTTTAAATCCAAGCGCTTATATGTTTTATTTTCCAAGTAAATATGGTGTTGTTTTGGGTTCTTCTCCAGAGTTTTTATTAAAAATTAAAAAAAGAGAGATTTATTTAGCCCCTATTGCTGGAACTAGAAATTTGGAAAATAACTGCGATCTTTTGGCTTTAGAAAAAGATCTTTTAAGTGATGAAAAAGAACTTAGTGAACATAAGATGCTTGTAGATTTAGCAAGAAATGATGCTTCTAAATTTGGCACTCAAACAAGGGTGGAAAATCTTTTTTCTATTATTAAAAATAAATTTGTCATGCATATAGTGAGTGAAGTGTATGCCAATATGAAAGAAGATGCGAGTATTTTCGATGTGATTGAAGCAGTTTTTCCAGCGGGAACTTTAAGCGGAGCTCCTAAAATAAGAGCTTTAGAGATCATTAGTGAGCTTGAAGATTGCGATCGTGGAATTTATGGTGGTGCGGTAGGATTTTTAAATTTTAACGAAGACATAACTTTAGCGATTTTAATTCGTTGCGCTTTTTTTACTCAAGATAAGGCTTATTTGGCAAGTGGGGCGGGTATTGTTTTGCAAAGTGAGAGTCAAAAAGAATATGCAGAAATTCGTGCTAAACGCAAGGCGCTTTTGGTAGCTTTTGAAAATTTAAAAAAGGAAAATCAATGATACTTTTAATTGATAATTATGATTCTTTTGTTTTTAATGTTAAAAGCATGTTAGAGCAACTCAGCAATGATGAAATTTTAGTAAGAAGAAATGATGAAATTTCTCTGAGTGAAATTAAAAATTTAAATCCTACTCATATTATTTTAAGTCCTGGTCCAAAGCATCCAAGTCAAAGTGGGATTTGTCTTGAAATTTTTAAAGCAAGGCTTAATATCCCTGTTTTGGGCATTTGCTTAGGACATCAAGCTTTAGCTTTAGCTTTTGATTCTTTAGTGGTTAAGATGCAAGAGCCTATGCATGCAAAAAATTCTTTGATAAAACAATGCAAGGAAAATGAATTATTTTCTAATTTGCCTTCAAATTTTAGCGTGATGCGTTATCATTCTTTGGAGGTTAAACAGCTTAGTGATGATCTTGAAATTTTAGCCTTTGATGAAAAGGGTGTGATTATGGCTTTGGGGCATAAAAATTTACCTTATTATGGTGTGCAATTTCACCCTGAAAGCTATTTTGGTGAATATGGCTTACAACTTTTTTCTAATTTTTTAAAACAAGATATAAAAAAATCACAAAAACAAGAAAATCCTTTAAGTTTTTATTTGCAAAAAATGAGTGAAAATCATTTTTTACAAAGTGATGATTTTGAGCAAATTTGTAAGATTATTATGTCTAAAGATTATGAAATTTTGCAAGTAGCAGCTTTGTTGATTTTAATCACGGAAAAGTCCTTAAATGAAAAATCTTTAAGTGCTTTTGTAAGACAAATTTTAAGATATTCTCAAACTTTTAGTGATGAGAGTGAGATGATTGATATTTGTGGAACAGGTGGAGATGGTTTTAAAAGTATCAATGTTTCTACGACTAGTGCTTTTATTTTAGCAGCTTTAGGGGTAAAAGTAGCCAAACACGGAAATCGCGCCATTTCAAGTTCTAGTGGAAGTACAGATGTGTTAGAAGCTTTAAACATAGCTACTCCAAATACTTTAGAATCAGCTTTAAAACAACTAAATAATCAAGGGCTTAGTTTTTTACATGCTCCATTTTTCCATCCTTTAGTAGGAGAGCTTAAAGAGATCAGAACAAGACTTGGAGTAAGAACGGTTTTTAATGTTTTAGGTCCTTTATTGCACCCTAATTTAAAGTTAAAATATCAACTTATGGGAAATTATCACGCACCTGTACATAGGCTTTTGATAGAGGTTTTAAAAAATTTAGGACGCAAAAAAGCTTTAGTGGTAAGAGGAAATGATGGTATGGATGAGCTTAGTATTTGTGATGAAAGCAAAATTTATGAGCTTTGCGAAGGAGAAATTTTAGAGTATTCTATATGTCCTGAACAATTTGGTTTTAAAAGAGCTTTTCATAGTGAAATCATAGGGTCTAGCACATATGAAAACGCTAAAGATTTAAAAGATATTTTAAGTGGTAAAATGCAAGGGGCAAAATTTGATTTGGTGATTTTAAATGCAATGTTTGCACTTTATACAGCCAATAAAGCAAGTTCGCCTTTAGCGGCTAAAGATATGATTTTAGAAGCCATTTATTCAGGTAAAGTTATAGAGTATTTTAAGGAGTATCAAGCTTATGCTAAAGCTTAAAATTTGTGGCATTAAAGATGAAAAAAATGCTAAAGATTTAGCTTTTTTAAATATTGATTTTTTTGGACTTATTTTTGCTAAAAGTCCAAGAAGAGTGAGTTTAGAACAAGCAAGAAATTTAAGTGCAATTTTTCATGAAAAAGATAAAAAAGTTGTCGGTGTTTTTGTAGATGAAAATTTGGAACAAATTTTAAGATGTATTCAAGAAGTTAAGCTTGATGGAGTACAAATTTATCGCACTATTACCAAAGAAGAATTTGAAATTTTAAAGGTGCAAAATGTTTTTGTATGGCAGGTGATAAGTGTGGAAGATAGTTTAGATTTAAAAAGTGAAATTTTTGCTGATTTAGTGCTTTTTGATGCTAAGGGAATTTTAAAGGGCGGTAATGGAATAAGTTTTAATTGGACTTTATTAAGTTCTTATACTAAAGATTTTGTATTAGCTGGAGGCATAGGTTTGGATAATATTCATAAGGCCGTAAAAACAGGAGCTAAAATTTTAGATCTTAATTCGAAGCTTGAAGATGAAAAAGGCTTAAAAGATATCAACAAAATAAAACAAATTTTAAAGGAGCTGAAAAAATGAAAAAAGCATATTATGGGGATTTTGGTGGGCAGTTTTTGCCTGAAAGTGCAATGTTTGCTTTAAATGAGCTAGAAAGTGCTTTTTTGAAATTTTCTAAAGATAAACTCTTTAAAAAAGAATTAAACGAGCTTTTAAAAACTTATGTAGGGCGTCCTACTCCGCTTTATTTTGCTAGAAATTTAAGCAAAAAATATCAGCATGAAATTTATTTAAAACGCGAGGATTTAAATCATACTGGAGCACATAAAATCAATAATGCCATCGCTCAAGCCCTTTTAGCAAAAAAAATGGGAAAGAAAAAAATCATAGCAGAAACAGGAGCAGGTCAACACGGACTTGCAACAGCCACTGCAGCAGCACTTTTAGGACTTGAATGTGAAATTTATATGGGGGCAACTGATATACAAAGACAGGCTTTAAATGTTTATAAAATGGAGCTTTTGGGTGCTAAAATTCATGCAGTACAAAGTGGGCTTAAAACTCTAAAAGAAGCTACTACTGCAGCTATTCAAGCTTGGGTTGGAGATATTAAAAATATTTTTTATGTGGTTGGAAGTGCGGTAGGTCCTTATCCTTATCCTAAAATGGTAACGCATTTTCAAAGCATTATAGGAAAAGAATGCAAAATGCAACTTCAAAAACTCAATAAAAAAGTAGATTATATTATCGCAGCTGTTGGGGGTGGAAGCAATGCAGCTGGGATTTTTTATGATTTTATCAAAGATGAAAATGTTAAACTTATAGGTATTGAAGCAGGGGGGCTTGGCATCGATACACCTTATCATGCAGCGACTTTAAATAAGGGAAAAACAGGCATTATTCACGGTATGAAAACCAAGGTTTTACAAGATGATTTAGGCAATATCTTGCCTGTGCATAGTGTTTCTGCAGGGCTTGATTATCCAGGAATTGGCCCTTTGCATGCTTTTTTATTTGAAAGTAAAAGAGCGCAATATCATGCTATAAGTGATGAAGAATGTATGCAAGCTTTAAAATTACTTTGCAAAGAGGAAGGTATTATTGCAGCGATTGAAAGTTCGCATGCTTTAGCGTTTTTAGAAAAACTTTGTCCAACTTTAAAAAAGAAAAGCGTGATAGTAGTAAATCTTTCAGGTAGGGGAGATAAGGATATGCAAATGATTAGAGATTATAAAAAAGGGGTGATTTATGGTTGATTTTAGAAAATTTTATAAAGAAAATGCAAATGTGGCTTATACGGTTTTAGGTTATCCAAATCTTCAAACAAGTGAAGCTTTTTTGCAAAGATTGGATCAAAGCCCTATTGATATTTTAGAACTTGGTGTTGCTTATAGTGATCCTATTGCCGATGGTGAGATTATTGCAGATGCGGCAAAAATAGCTCTTGATCAAGGTGTAGATATTTACAATGTTTTTGAGCTTTTAGCTAGGGTAAAAACTAAAAAAGCTTTGGTTTTTATGGTTTATTATAATTTAATTTTTTCTTATGGTTTGGAAAAATTTGTGAAAAAAGCAAAATCTTTAGGGATTTGTGCTTTGATTATACCTGAATTAAGTTTTGAAGAAAGTGATGATTTAATTAAAGAGTGTGAAAAATATAATATAGCTTTAATTACACTTGTAAGTGTTACAACCCCTAAAGAAAGGGTTAAAAAGTTAGTAAAACATGCTAAAGGTTTTATTTATTTATTAGCAAGCATAGGTATTACAGGTACTAAAAGTGTCGAAGAAGCAGTCTTACAAGATAAAGTAAAAGAAATCAGATCTTTTACAAATTTGCCTATTTTTGTAGGTTTTGGCATTCAAAATAATCAAGATGTAAAAAGAATGAGAAAAGTTGCTGATGGAGTGATTGTGGGAACTAGCATAGTAAAGTGTTTTAAACAAGGAAATTTGGATATAATAATGAAAGATATTGAAGAAATTTTCAAAAAATAAAATTTTAAAACATATTTTTATTTTATATTTACTATAATTTTAAATTAAGTTTTTTATAAAGGTGGTAGCTATGTTAAAGATTCTTGAGTATTCCATCACTCATTTTTGCGAGCATATCTTAAGACTTCGCATTGAAGCAGCTCAAGATATAAGCGGTGAACTTTATGGAGCGAGTATTCCTATCATGGGCAAAAGCGAAGGAGAATGTAATTTTTATTTATTTTTTCCAAAAGAATTTTTAAAAAAAATTGCAGAAATTTTAATTAATGATGAAAAATTTAAAGAAGATGACTGGTGCGATTTAACTAAAGAATGTGCCAATCAGATTATAGGTTATGCTAAAAATTTGTTAAATGATGCTAAGGGTGATGACGAGTATAAACTTGGAATTCCCGAATATTTAGGAAAAGTTGATTTTTCTGAAATAGTTCTAGATGAAGCTTTAACTTATAAATTTGAAAATTGTTATTTTAGAATAGGATATTGCAAATAATGAGCGATGATATAGAGTTTAACATTCATCATGGGCTTTTACAATCTTATGAAGATATCTTAGATATTACAGTAGATTTTGTAAGCGAGCTCGGAACTACAAATATGAGTGTAGCAGAGCTTTTAAAACTTGAAGTAGGTTCGGTTATTGATCTTGAAAAGCCTGCTGGAGAAAGCGTTGAGCTTTATATCAATAAAAGAATTTTTGGCAAAGGCGAGGTTATGGTTTATGAAAAAAATCTCGCTATAAGAATTAATGAAATTTTGGATTCTAAGACTGTGCTTCAATACTTTAAAAAAGAAATTTAAATGAGATTACTAGTATTATTTTTTTTAATTTTACCTTTATATAGTGTTGAGCTGATTAGTTATAATATCTACGATAGAAATGATCGAGTAGATTTAATGCTTTCTTTTGATAATGCTTATAATGGCAATATTTCTCAAAAAAAAGAAAAAAATTTAACTCTTTTAACTTTTAGTGATTTAACGTATTCTAAAGATGAATTAAAAGAACTTAACTCTCAACTTGTAGATAAAATTAGTATTAGTTCTAAAAATAATAATACCTATATTATGCTACAAAACAAACAAAATATTAATTTAGAACTTAGCTCTATCAATGATAAATTTGGAGTAAGGATACGAGCTATAGAGCAAGGGAAAGCAAATATCGAATCTGCACCTACAACAACTGCGAATAATTCTCAAGAATTAATGCCTAAACCAAAAAGTACAAGTTTAGAAGGGTATGATTATACAAATTATATCTTAGTAATGCTAATTTTAGTTATTTTGTTAATAGTACTTTGGTGGTTTAAAAAGACTATGGTTTATAAAAATAACAATGTTTCTAGAGATTTTACTATGATTTTCCAAAGATTTTTAGATAAAAATAATCAACTTGTTGTTTTTGATCACGCTAATAAACGTTATACAATGATAATAGGTAATTCCAATGTGCTTTTAGAAAGTATTGAAATTCCAGAGGAACAAACAATAAAACATACAGAAAAAACAGAGAAAAATTTTGATTCTTTTTTTGAAGAGAATAAAAAAAGAATTCAAAATCTTATAGAGCAGCGTCAAAAAGGTAAAAAATCTTAAATTTTTTGATTGATTGCTAATGCTATGGTAGCTGGTTTTGCAATTTTTTTGAGCTCATCTTTGGGTAAATTAAGAATTTTGTTTTCTTGATATATATAAAGAGTATTGTTTGCAAAGGCAAAATCAATCTTATCTTCATTTGCGCTTAAAGTTTTAGCTAGGCACAAAATAAAATTAAGCCATGAAATGGTATGAATATTGGGTAAAAGTTGCTTATAGGGTTCAAGATTATAAGGATTAACTTTTTTTCCATTAAGCTTAATAATGCTAGCAATTAAAGCTTTTTCTTTATGTGAAAATCCATAATTTAATCCACCTAGTACAAAATGAGCAGAATGTTCATTAGCAAAATAGAAATTTAAATATTCTCCAATATGGCATAATTTAGCAGCATTTAGTAAAGTATGCTTATAGTTATCGTTAAGTTTATGAAGATTTTTAAGGGTTGTAAAAATTTGCAGAGCAAAATGTGGAGTTTTATTTTTTTGTTTTGATTGTAAAAATTTATCTTGCAAACATTTTAAACTAGGATTGAAATTTGGTGGAAATGTGATTTTAGGACGAAGTAAATCTTGCAAATAAATTCCTTCTCTGATTCCAACCCCACTCGTGATAACTTGTTTGGCTTTTATTTTTTCCGCAATCTTTAAAAAAATAAATATACCCTCTTTAATGGTATCAAAACGATCCTTTTTTATGCCAAAATTGATTAAAGAGTCTAAGTTTGAATTAAAAATTTTTAAAATATGTCCTTTTTCTTCATCTAGCATATAGCGAAAATCATGTAAATTTTTCAGTGGATAGGAATTTTTTTGCATGATGGAATTAGATATTGCTCTTAAGCTTCCACCTATTGCAATAAGGTTTTGATTGCAAAATTCTTTAGGAATTTGTTCTAAAATTGGTTTTATAAATTCTTCTAAAGAATCCATTTTTCCAGTATCATAGAACAATTCTTTTAGCCTAACAGTGCCAATATCAAGAGATATGCAAGAAATAATTCTATTATTTTTTATTAAACACAATTCACTAGAACCACCACCTATGTCTAAAGTGGTTCCATCCTTAAAAGGACTTAATAAATTTAGAGCTGCAAGACCACCTAAGTAACTTTCGCTTTTTCCATCTATACAGCGTATATTTAAAGACAGATTATCTTTGATTCTTTTAATGAAATTTTTTGAATTTGGGGCATCTCTTAAGGCTGATGTGCCTACTATAAATATTTTTTTGCACTTATGCTTTAAAGCGCATTGTTTGAAAAAAGCTAAGGCATCTTCGGCTCTTTGCATGGCTTCTTCTTGGAGAATTTTGCCATTATTATAAGCATTTTCTCCAAGTCTTACTTTGCGTTTGTATTCGCAAGTTGTATAAAAACCATATCTAGAAGTTTTTTCAAAAATCACCATTCTAATGGAGTTTGAGCCAAGATCAACAACGGCTGTTTTTTTTGCCATTAAAATTCTCTATCTCTATGTTTGAGTTTTAATTCTTCTATAGTTTCTACATTATCAGGATCAGGAATGATACATTCATATGGGCAAGCAACAATACAGGCAGGCTCTGAAAAATCATTAACGCACTCTGAACAAAGATCAGGGTCTATTACATAAATTGGACTATTTTCATAAATAGCTTCATCAGGACATTCTTCTCTGCAAGCATCACAACATACGCAGTCTTTTGTAATTAAAAGAGACATCATAACCTTTCAAAAATTTAAAAAATAATTTTAGTTTATACAATAACCAAACTTAAATAAAATATAAAAATAGAAATAAAGATAAATTTTTTGCACCGAAGGTGCAAAATTGTTAAGATTTTTTAGGGAAGCAGAAACGGTATCCTCTACGACGAACTGTTTCTATGGTAGATATATTTAATGGTTTATCCATTTTTTGACGAATTTGATTGATAGCTACTTCGATAACATTTGGAGTTACTAGCTCAGGTTCTTCCCAGATGGCATCTAAAAGTTGTTCTTTGGATACAATTTGATCCGAATGTCTTGCTAAGTGCGTTAAAACTTCAAAAGGTTTTCCTTTAAGTTCTATATCTTGACCTTTATAAGTAATTTTTTCCTCATCTGGATCAATAACTAAGTCTTCAATTTTAATAACATTGGTTCCGCCAAGTCTTAGTCTTGCTTCAATTCTTGCGAGTAGAATATCAAAATCTAAAGGTTTTTTAACAAAATCATCAGCTCCAGCTTTCAAAGCTTTGATTTCTGTTTCTTTGTCTGTTTTTGAAGACATAATCATAACTGAAGTTCTTGGAGATTTATGTTTAATGGTATTAACAAGTTCTGCTCCATCTCCATCAGGTAAAGTCCAGTTTGCTAAAACTAAATCATAATGTCTAATGCCGATAAAGTATTCTCCATCTTTAAAATTTTCAGAAGAATCGGTTTGATAACCAAATTCATTAAGATTGTCTATAATTGTTTTATTTAGGCTAATCTCATCTTCTATAACTAAAATTCTCATTTGTTCTATCCTTATTAAGAAAAATTTAAAGAATTATATCATAGCTTAAGTAAATGTTTAGATATCTTTAAAAAAAAATTAATATTTTTTTTTCAATTTAACCCCAACTGTAGCATTTTTTATTATATGGGGTTTGAAAATTTTTATGTTAAGATTGGTTAAATTAGGAAAATCTTTTTTTAAATTTAAGCTTACAAAGTCTAAAGACTCTTCAAGGGTGTAAAATTCTTCTTTTTTATACCATTTTTTAATTTTGGTAATTACCTCTGCATAATTTAAAAATTCATTTGCTTTAGCTTTAAGTTTGATAATAATTTTTTGTTTTTTTCTTCTTTCGAAATCTAATATACCAATGATACACTTAAAGTGAAATTTTATTTTTATATGACTTTGCATTCTTCTTTAAAAATCAATCTTTTAATATTAGGTAGATGTTTATATATTATAATAAAAGCGATAATGAAAACGGGTGCATGTGTATGAATTTCTAAGTCATAATTAAATATAAAAGAACTTATAACAAAAGCAAGTAACGCTGCTAAAGAAGCTAGCGAAGATATTTTAAAAATTTTTCCAATAACTACCCACACAATAAATGCTGTAAGCACTTCCAATGGAAGTAAAACTATCATAGCGCCTGCTCCTGTTGCTATGCCTTTCCCTCCTTCAAATAACAAGTAAATTGAAAAACAGTGTCCAAAAATAGCCAAAACTGCGACGCTCCAAAGCAAAGCTTGATCATAATGAAGAAATTTCAAGATTAGTAAAGGAATAGCTGCTTTTGCAAAATCTAAAATTATTGTAGCAATGGCAAGTTTTTTTGCTAGTTTGGGATTTTTTTCTTTTACTACTCTTAAAACATTGGTTGCCCCTATACTTTTTGAACCTTCTTTTTTGATATCAGTTTTAGCAAAAAATTTAGCTAGGATTAGCCCAAAAGGGATTGAACCTAAAAGATATATAAAAGCGTAAATTATTAAATTTTCCATAATATCCTTTTCAAATCATCTTAAAATTTTAAGATTTATAACTAAAAATTATATCTTATCAAAATAAATAAACAAAAAATAATTTTTAAGATAAAAATAGTATTAATTAATTATAAACATTTTTTAATAATATTTATTTTTATTTAAGCTCTAAATGATTATTATTTTATTTTAATTTATCTTTAATAGGAGTTTGTAAATGAAAGTAAAATCATTGCTAATCGCATCCTTAGTTGCTTTTTCAAGCTTAAATGCTGCAAGTCTTATAGATGAAGCTAAAAATTCAGGTCTTGTTGCCTTACCAAAAGATCAAAAAGGCGTTGATGAAATTTTGAAACAAAATGGAGTAAAGGCTAGTGAATTTACTCTTGAAAAAGCAGAGCTTGGTAAAAAGCTTTATTTTGAACCACGCCTTTCAAAAAGTGGTATCATTTCTTGTAATACCTGTCATAATGTAGGACTTGGTGGAATAGATGGAATCAGTGCTGCAATAGGTCATAAATGGACAGCAAATCCCCATCATTTAAATTCACCAACAGTTTATAATGCAGTTTTAAATAGTACTCAATTTTGGGATGGTCGTGCAGGTACTCTAGCTGATCAAGCTAAAGGTCCAATCCAAGCTGATCCTGAAATGGCAACTCCTGCTAAACTTGCAGTAGAAAAAATTTCATCTTTGCCTGAATATGTGAGTGAGTTTAAAAAAATCTATGGTAAAAGCGGTGTAAATTTTGACAATATTGCTGATGCAATTGCAAATTTTGAAAGAACTTTGATCACTCCATCTCGTTTTGATAAATTTTTAGAAGGCGATGAAAAAGCTTTAACAAAAGAAGAGCAACAAGGTTTAAAACTTTTTATAGATAAAGGTTGTGTAGCTTGTCATAATGGTGTGAATTTAGGTGGCAATATGCAAGCGTTCGAAGTTGCTGGTAAATATAAATTTGCAAATTTAGGCGATTTTAAAGGTGATGCAAATGGCATGGTAAAAACTCCAACTTTAAGAAATGTTGCTGAAACTGCTCCATATTTTCATAATGGCGCTATTTGGAATCTAAAAGATGCTATTAAGGAAATGGGTAGTGTGCAACTTGGCATTAAAATTTCTGATAAAGAAGCAAAAAGTATTGAAACTTTCTTAAAATCTTTAACAGGAACAAAACCAGCAATTGTTTATCCACAACTTCCTATTTCTACTGAAAGAACTCCTAAACCTGAACTATAAGGTTCTAAACAAGCTCTATTTTTAGAGCTTGTTTAAATTTCTTTATCTTAGCTTTGTTATAATTGTCTTTAAATTTTTGCTAGAAAGGTTTGCAATGAAACTTTTTGGAACCGATGGAGTTCGTGGAAAAGCGGGTGAATTTTTAGATAGTTTTTTGGCTATGCGTTTAGCAATGGCTGCGGGTATTTATTTTAAAGATAAAAGTATTACTAATAATATCTTAGTAGGAAAAGATACAAGAAGAAGTGGCTATATGATAGAAAATGCTATTGTTTCAGGGCTTACTTCTATAGGATATAATGTTATACAAATTGGTCCTATGCCAACTCCTGCGATTGCATTCTTAACTGAAGATATGCGTTGTGATGCAGGGATTATGATTTCAGCTTCTCACAATCCTTATTATGACAATGGTATTAAATTTTTTGATGCTCATGGAAATAAACTCAGTGAAGATATAGAGAAAAAAATAGAAGAAATTTATTTTGATGATAAGCTTATACAAGCCTCTAAGGTAGATATGGAAAAAATTGGTCAAGCAAAAAGAATTGATGATGTTATAGGAAGATATATTGTTTCTATTAAAAATTCTTTTCCAAAAGATCTTACTTTAAAGTCTTTGCGTGTGGTTTTAGATGTGGCTCATGGGGCAGCTTATAAGGTAGCACCTACTGTTTTTAAGGAATTAGGCGCTGAAGTTATAGTAATGAGCGATAAACCTAATGGACTTAATATCAATGAAAATTGTGGAGCTTTGCATCCTGCAAACTTAGCTGCTGAGGTAAAGCGTTTGCGTGCAGATGTAGGCTTTGCTTTTGATGGTGATGCAGATCGTTTGGTGGTTGTAGATGAAAAAGGCGAAGTGGCTAATGGAGATAGTTTATTAGGGGTTTTAGCACTTTATCTTAAAGAACAAGGTAAATTACAATCAAGTGTTGTAGTCACTATAATGAGTAATGGTGCTTTAAAAGAATTTTTAAATAAACATGGTATAGAACTTGTTACTTGTAATGTGGGCGATAAATATGTGCTTGAAAAATTAAAAGCTAATGGTGGAAATTTTGGTGGAGAGCAAAGTGGGCATATTATTTTTAGTAATTATGCAAAAACTGGAGATGGTTTGATAGCTGCTTTGCAATTTAGTGCTTTAATGCTTTCTAAGAAAAAATCTGCAAGCTCTATTTTGGGTCAAGTCAAACCTTATCCTCAGCTTTTAACCAATCTTAAAATTGCAGAAAAAAAAGATTTAGATAAAATTAAAGGTTTAAAAGAATTAAAAAAAGATTTAGAAAATAAAAATATTAATACCTTATTTCGCTATTCTGGAACAGAAAATTTGATAAGACTTTTGCTAGAAGCTAAAGATATTAAGCTCTTAGAAAAAGAAATGAAAAATGTTGTGGAGTTTTTTAAGAAAGCTTTAAATGGCTAAAACTTTTAAATTTATTTTTTATTTTTGGGGTGTCTTTGTTTTGGTTTTTGCCCTTGATCAATGGGTAAAATCCTTAACTTTAGCAGGACTTAGATGGCAGAGTGAATACTTAGATTTAACTTATGCTCTAAATACAGGCGTAGCTTTTTCAATGTTGAGTTTTTTAGAACATAATTTAAAATATTTACATCTTGCTTTAATTGGCGTGCTTTTTATTTATCTTTTTTGGCAAAAAACACTTTTAAAAACTCATAATATAGCTTTTGGAATGATGCTTGGTGCTGGTGTTTCAAATTTATTGGATCGTTTTATACATGGAGGTGTAGTGGATATGTTTTTTTGGCATAAATGGTTTAATTTTGCTATTTTTAATGTTGCAGATGTCATGATAAATATAAGTGTGGCTTTGATTTTAATACAAGAAATATTTAAAAAAAGGAAAAAAGATGACAGAATGGATTAATGATTATTATTTTTGGATTAAATGGGTGCATTATTTGGCATTTGTTTCTTGGATGGCGGGTCTTTTTTATTTACCTCGTCTTTTTGTGTATCATGCTGAACATAAAGACAATAAAGGTTTTGTCGAGATTGTAAAAATTCAAGAAAGAAAACTTTATTTTTATATACAAACTCCTGCAATGATTGTGACTTTAATCACAGGAAGTTTAATGTTGCATGCTCATAAGGAAGTTTTAATGGTAGGTTCGGGTTTTATGCATGCTAAACTTGCCTGTGTTACACTTTTGATTATTTTCCATATACATAATTATTATTGTTTAAAAGCTTTAGCAAATGATACTTCTGCTAAAAGTGGGAAATATTTTAGAATTTATAATGAATTCCCAACTATAATGTTTATTATTATCGCTTTAATGATGGTTGTTCGCCCCTTTTAGTTTGTCTCCGCTTTAAATTCCATACTAGCGGAGTTAAGCGGATCAATATTTTCTTTCATGATATCGATATAATCTTTATTTTTAAGACGCTTATCATCTCTAAATACTGCACGCACAAGATCCATTCCTATGTAAAAATCTTTCATTAAAACCACAAAAAGATATTGACCAAATTCGGTTGCGATTAAAGCATTTTGATCTTTTATGATGGCACCACTTGTTTTAAGCCCTAAAAGTTCTATGAAAAGTTCTTTTTCGAGGTTGCAATTTAGAGTTTTATTAAATTTATCAATTTCTATTTTCCCTGAAAAAATTTCAGTTAAAAAGACATATTTGATAATCTCTTTTTTATCAAAACAAGCTTTGGCTATATTAGCATTTTGTTTTTCTTGTATAAATTTAGCATAATCATTTAGATTAAATGCATTAATTAAAAGCTCCCCATCTAAAAAGCTAAAAGCCCCGCTGCCTACTCCTAGGTATTCATGATGAGAACTGACATATTCGTCATTAAGCTTGTTTTTTTCTAAAGAAAAACTCCAACCATTGTTTTGGGTATAGTCTTTAAAAAATTCGCATATGATTTGATAATAAGTAAATTCATTATCTTTAATGCTCACTCCTAGACTTTTAGCGATATTATCTTTGGTAAGATTTGATTTCATTAAAGGATAGGTTGTGATTTGTTGTGGGGCTAAATTTGTAGCAATTTCTAAGTCATTTAAAAGTTGTTTTTCGCTTTGTCCTGGAAGATTGAAAATAAGATCTATACTAAAAATAGGTAAAATTCCTAAAGCTTTTGAAATTTTTTCTTGAAGTTCTTTAGATGAACCAAATTTATTATATCTTGCCACTTTTTTTAAAGTTTCATCATCAAAACTTTGAATTCCGCAACTTAAACGATCAATTATACCTTTAAACATAAAAAGCTTATTTGGATCAATATGATTTGGATCACTTTCGCATGAAATTTCTTTTATATTAAATAATTTTTTACAAAGTTCTAAGGTTTTTAATAATTCCTCTTCGTTAATCAGTGTTGTACCACCACCCACATACATGGAAGTAAAATCAAAACCTTTATCTTTCATGATTTTAATTTCTTCTCTAAGATTTTGAAAATACACTTTGGCTAAATTTTCATCATAATAATATTTATGAAAGCTACAATAAGGACAAAAAGTATGGCAAAAAGGTACATGGGCATAAAGCATATAGCTTTTGTCTTGTTTTGGAATTTTTTCTTCGGGTTGTTTTAAAAGTTCGACATTGAAACCTTTTTGGAGGGATTTTTCCATCATAGTATGAGAGTATTTTAAAGCTAAATTTTGAAATAAATTCATAAGTGGCCTATATATTAAAATATTTAAGATATAACTTTATCAATTTTTAGCTAAAATAGGAGTAAATTTTTTATTTCTTAAATAAAAAATGGGATTAAGTTTTTAAATTATTTAAAAAGGATATAAAATGGATAAAGCCAAAATTGTTCAAAATTTAAATGCTTTGTTTAAACAAAGAGCAGAGTTTTACTCTTATTTTGATGAAAATATTGCCAAAATCAATAATACTGAAGTATTTGATTTTAAGAATGCTAAAAATTTAAATCCAGAAGAGGTATATAGGCAATTTTATCATTTTGATTATGCTATAAGAAAATTATTGCCTGCTATTTACAAGGCTTATGAAATTACAGATGCAGATTTAGACAAAGATTTTTAATTTATTTAGAGAATAGAATAAACTATTCTCTAAAAGACATATCTAAATTTTTTGATTCTTCTTTTATATTTTTACTCATATCTTCGCTTTGCTCAAATCCTCCACCAAATGCTTTGATTACATCTACTATGGAATTAGCATAAGAATATTTAGTATTATTAAAAGCAACCGCAGCATTAAGCCAATTTTGACGTGCTTCTAAATAATCTTGCAAAGACATTTCTCCTATATCATAGCGTTCTTTAGCAATTTCATAGATTCTTTTGTAAGATTGTTCGCTTGCTTGTGCATTATCGTATTGTAAGCGTATAGTTTTTCTAGCTACTAAAGCATAGCGAATTTCTCCAAAAGCAGTAATCAAAGTATTTTGATAATTTACAAAAGCTTCATCTTTATTAAGCTTAGCTAAATTTACATTTTGGTAAATTTCACCCCAATGAAAAATAGGCAGAGTAAAGTTTCCACCTATATTCCAAGTCTTAGAACCTCCTTTAACCAAGGTATCTAAATCCCCACTTTCAAATCCCAATAATCCTGTTAAAGAAAGACTAGGTAAGAAAGCCGTGCGAGCTACTCCAACAAGATAATTTTGCTGAGTTAATTTTTCTAAAGAAGAGCCAATATCTGGACGTTGAAGCAAGATGGTACTTGAAATTCCAGTTGGAATGTCAAATTCTTTAAGATTAAAAACTTGATAGTTTTGATTTTTGTAAAGTATGTCATTTAAATCATTTGAAGTTAAAATTTTTAAAGCTTTAAGGTAATTTTCTTTATTTAATTTTGCTTCATTATATTGCAAAGCCATACTTTCTAAGTTGGCTCTTGCTTGAGCAAGTTCATATTCACCTACAGCGCCAACTTGAAATTTTTCATCATTAATCCTATAAATTTCTTTTGCAGATTCATAGGCTTCTTTAAGAGCATTTTCATTTTCATAAGCATTTACAAGATTAAAATAAGTTTGAACCGTATTTGAAATAACAGAAAGTCTTGCAGCTTCATAATCATACTCACTTGCTTTAAAGCCTGATTTTGAGGCGCGATATGTATCGCGATATTTTCCCCAAAGATCGATTTCATAGCTTAAATTAAGCCCCATTTTAAAATCATTACCGTAACTTACTTCCCCGGTTCGATTGCTTGGAGCATTTATAGCTGTTTTTGAACGATTACCGCTTGCGCTACCATCAAATTTTGGCAACAAACTGCTAAAATCTATACCTAATTGAGCAGCAGCTTGTTCCATGTGTATGAAGGCAAGTTTTAAATCATTATTATTTTTAAGTGCTAAATCAACCACTTTATTTAAATTTTCATCATCAAAATCTTTCCACCAATTTTTTGTGATAGAGCTATTGTTTTCTTTTTCCCAGGATAAGGCTCCAAACTTATTATCAATGCTATAGTTTGCTTCGGGAATATTTAAATTTGGACTTAAAGAGCAAGCTGAAATCAAAAGAGTAAAACTTGCTATAGCACTAATTGAAATTATTTTATTCATGAACCTTACCTCTTTTTTTATCTAGCCATTCATTAAAATTTTCTAAAAGATAGAAAAATAAAGGCACAAAGAATATCGCTAAAGTTGATGCTGCGATCATTCCACCAATAAGCCCTGTTCCTAAAGAGTGTCTTGAAGCACTTCCTGCTCCTGTTGCGAAAATCATTGGCAAGACCCCAAAAGTAAATGCCAAAGAAGTCATTATGATAGGACGAAAACGAAGTTTTGCTGCTGCAACAGCTGCTTCAAAAACTCCTTTGCCTTTTTTAAAGCGCTCTTCCATTGCAAATTCTACGATCAAGATAGCATTTTTAGCTGAAAGTCCAATCAAGAGCAAAAGTCCTGTTTGAAAATATATATCATTGCTAAATCCTCTTAAATATACCAATAAAAATGATCCAAATACCGCAAAAGGCACAGCTGTTACAACTGCTAAAGGTATAAGCCATCTTTCATATTGGGCAGCTAGAATTAAGAAGACAAATATCATCCCTAAAGCAAAAGCATAGCTTGCTGTTCCTTTGCTAGAAACTTCTTGATAGGCTGATCCACTCCAAGCTATGGAATAATCATCCCCTAAAGTTTCTTTTGCTACTTGAGCAATCGCTTCTATAGCTTGACCTGAAGTATAACCTGGTGCGGGTTGACCTTGAACTTGTGCCGCTGGGAAAAGGTTGAATCGTTTTACATCATCAGGCCCTGAACTTCTTTGTAAAGTTAAGAAAGAATCAAGTGGTATCATTTTTCCATCGTTTGATCTTACAAAAATATTTTTTAATGCATCTTGTGTATTTCTAAAATCACCTTTTGCACGGATATTTACTTGGAAGTTTTTGCCTAACATAGAAAAATCATTAACATAATAAGTGCCTATAGTTGCATTCATTGTGTTAAAAACATCTTGCATGTTAAGATTGTAGTGTTTTAATTTATCTCTATCAATTATAAGCTTGTATTGAGGGAAAGTTGTATCAAGGGTTGTTCTTACTCTTGATAGTTCTTTTCTTTGGTTGGCTACAGCAACAAGTTTATTTACATCTTTTTGTATTTCATCATAACTTTTTCCACTTTTGTTTTGAACATACATTTCAAAACCACCTGTGATGCTTAATCCAGGTATAGGAGGTAGGCCTATAAATATACTTGAAGCGTTGCGATCAAAAGCAAATTTTTTATTAAGTTCCATGGCGATTTCATCAGCACTCACATTTCTATCTTTCCAATCTTGCAAGCCTATAAACATTGCAGCAGCGTTTTCTTTTAATGAGCTTGTAAAAAGATCAAATCCTATCATAGCCATTGCATCTTTAATTCCATTGGTTTTTAAAACTTCTTGACTTATATGATCAACTTCTGAGATTGTTCTATGAAGTGCTGAAGCCGAAGGAAGATTAATAATGCCAATCATCAAACCTTGATCTTCTTCAGGAACTAAAGAGCTTGGTACAGCTTTATAAAGATAAAAAATTGCCCCAAGCATAATACAAAAAATTAAAACAAAGCGAATGGTTCTTTTTAAAATATATGCTACTCCTGTGCTAAATACAGAAGTACTCCAATCAAAAAAATCATTAAATTTCTTTACAAATTTAAATGGCTCTCCTTCATTACGTCGTAAAAAGAGTGCACATAAAGAAGGTGTTAAAGTAAGAGCAACAAAACCTGATATGGCTACAGATATTGCTAAGGTAAGGGCAAATTGTCTTTGAATTTCTCCAACAAAACCTGATATAAAAGAAACGGGTATAAAAACAGCACAAAGTACAAGAACAATTGAAATAACCGGAGAGCTAACTTCTTGCATCGCTTGGATAGCAGCATCTTTTACGCTTATTTGTTCATTTTCGTGTAAAATCCTATCGATATTTTCTACAACTATAATCGCATCATCTACAACAATCCCTATAGCTAAAATCAAGGCAAAAAGCGTAAGCAAGTTAATACTAAAGCCTAAAACATAAAGTCCAGCAAAAGTTCCTAATAATGAAACAGGTACAGCTATCATAGGAATAAGCGTTGCACGGAAATTCTTTAAGAACATATACATAACAATGATAACTAAAATTAGAGCTTCAACAAAAGTTTTAATTACTTCTTTGATTGATTCTATCACAAATTTTGTTGTGTCGTAAGGAATTTTATATGTTAAACCTTTTGGGAAATTTTTTGAAAGTTCTTGCATTTTAGCCTGGACAAGTTCTGCTGTATGCAATGCGTTTGCCCCTGATTGAAGATTGATTATAATCGGAACTGCATCATTGCCATTTAATCGTCCTTGTGAGCTGTATTGTTGTGATCCTATTTCTACATCAGCTATATCTTTAAGTCTTAAAAATGATCCATCATCATTTGTTCTTAAAATAATATTTTCAAATTCACTAGGATTTTGTAGTCTTCCTTGCATAGTGATTGAATAAACATAAGGGGATTTTTGAGTTACGGGCTCTTCGCCAATTTTACCAATTGCGTATTGAGCATTTTGGTCATTAACCGCAGAAATTACATCAGTAGCTGTGATTCCAAATTTATTTAATAAATCAGGTTTTAGCCAAATTCTTAAAGAATAATTACGATTTCCTATAGCGTTTGCATCCCCAACTCCCGGAACTCTTTTTAACTCATCTAAAACATTTAAAGCGATGTAGTTGTATACATCCACTGCACTCATTGAACCATCATTTGAATACATAGAAATTGCAGCAAGTGTTGCTGAAGAAGTTTTTCTAACAGTTACTCCAAGTTTTTTAACTGCATCTGGCATTTTTGCAGTTGCAGCTGAAATTCTATTATTAACATCTATAGTGGCTTGATCGGGATCTGTGCCGATATCAAAATAGACAGTCAAACTCATAGTTCCTGAAGAACTTGAAGTTGAATCCATATAAATCATATTATCTGCACCATTGATTGCATCTTCGATAGGACTTGCAACCGTTGAAGCAATGGTTTGTGCATCAGCTCCTGTGTAAGTTGCGCTTACCTTAACTGTAGGAGGAGTTAAAGAAGGATATTGTTCTATGGGTAAATTTGTAAGACCGATGACTCCAGCTAAAGAAATGATAATTGCAACAACTGAAGCAAAAACAGGTCTTTCGATAAAAAATTTAGAAAACATTATTGTGCTCCAATTTCTTTAACTTCGCTACCAACTTGAATTTTTTTAAAGTTATCTAAAATGATTTTGTCGCCATTTTGTAATCCTTTGTCAATGATAGCGTATTCATTGTTTTGGTAGCTTATATGTACAGAAGATTTTTCTACTTTTCCATTTTTAACAAGAAGAACATAAACATCATTTTGATCTTGTTTAATAGCTATTTGAGGCACTTTAAAGCCATTTTTTTGTATAAAACCTTCTGAAGTAATTGTTGCAAAAGCACCCGGTAAAAGTGTTGAGTTGTTGTTATCAAATACAGCTTTGGCTTTTACTGTTCCACTATTAGCATCTATAACGGAATCAATAAAATAAAGTTTGCCTTGAACGGTTTCTCCATTAAGATTTAAATTTGCATGAATGCTGTCTAAATCCCATTTTCCGCTTTGAGTATTGCGGACTAAATTTAGTTTATCTGTATCTGAAATAAAGAAATCTGCGTAAATAGGATTTAAATTTGTAACTCTAACTAGTTCAGTTGTTGAAGCACTTACATAATCCCCTATATTAACTAAAGCATCTCCTATAGTACCATTAAAAGGAGCTTTTATTTCGGTATGATCTAGATCAATTCTTGCATTTGCAAGTTGTGCTCTAGCAGTTGTTAGACTAGCTTTTGCATTATTAAATGTAGCAAGAGAAGAGTCGTATTCTTTTTGAGAGATTGCATTTTTGCTAAAAAGAGCCTTCGAACGATTAAAATCCTTGCTCGCGTTTTCAAAAGTTGCCTTAGCCATTAAAGCTTGTCCGTAAGCTGAATCAACGCTAGCTTTAAATTTATCTTGCTCTACAATAAATAATGTCTGTCCTTTTTTTACCTTATCTCCAGCCTTAAAAAGTTTATTTACTATTACGCCACTAACTTGAGGTTTTATAATAACATCATAATCACTGACAAGTTTAGCAGGATAAGTAAAACTAAGTGGCAAATCTTCAGATTTAGCACTCATTGTCGTTACAGGTTGAGGCGGCATTTGTATTTTTGGTGCTTCTTCTTTGCTACAAGCAGTGAGTAAAAGCACAACACTTAAAGCTAAAATAGTATTGTTTTGAAATAATTTCATGGTTTTACCTTGAAAAATTAAATTAAAAATTGTAATATTTATTACAAAAATTTTTGGCTAATTATATCTTAATTTTGGTTAATAAAATTATTTTTTAAGCTTTGGAGCCATTGATCCCATTTAGAAAAACGTTTACAACAAATTCAACATGTTCTTTTTGTTCTTTTTTATTTTTCAAAGGAGCATTAATTAAAACATTAAGATGATGATAAGGTTCTTTTAACATAGTGCAAAAAAGAACAGCAAGTTTTTCTGCGTTTTTTTTCATATAAGAATTATTTTGTTGCTTAAAAAAATCCATAAGTATGTTATAGGAAAAATTTTGTTGATTGTTTTCTATCCAATTAGCAAGGTGTCTATCTTTATCATAAACTTGAGAATAAACAATTTTACCAAAAGCTACAGCTTCTGGTTGATTAAAAATTTCTATAAAAGTTAAACCAAAAGAAGTTAAAATTTCTTTTAAAGTACCATTTTCAATTTCTTGTGTTTTGGAATAAATAAGATGAAAATGTTTTTTACATATGTCATCTAAAATTTCAAAGAATAATCCTTCTTTGCTTTTAAAACTATTATAAATATTAGAATAAGATCCTCCGGATAATTTAATAATATCACTCAAACTTGTTTCTTGGTAACCTTTTGTTAAAAAAAGCTCTAAGGCCACTGCTTTGATTTTCTCTTGTCTAGCTAAAACTTTTTGTGATGGTGTTCTATTTGAGTTCATTTTTTATCCTTTGTAAGAGTGTTTTTGGGGTATACAAATATACTTTTTCTAAAAACCGAAATTTTTTCATTATCTTTTGCATAAGCTTTTATATGTAAAGGAAAGATTACATCTTTTTTATCGTTGTTTGCTAAATTTTTTGTAGCTTTGATAACAACTATTTTTTTAACTTGTTCTCCTGCTTTTAATTTAAAAGGTTTGTTTGGTCTTATGATTTCAATTCCATCATTTATTCCTTCTAAATTTGCTGTAAAATAATATTCATGAGGTTTAGAATCTGTATTTTGAAACAAAAAGGTATAAGCATTTGAAATGACTAATTTACCTTTAACATTTGAAATATTATATAATTCACTACTACGATTGATATTTAAAAGCATGCTTTCTTTTTTGCTTCCCATGATAATTAAAGCCAATAAAGCAATTAAAAGAACTATAAAATATGCTATCGTTCTAAATCTTAAATAATGAACCTTAGAACGCGTTTCAATAGCTTTTGCACTTGTCCAATTGATCAAACTTGGACGATTAAATTTGCTTTGTACCTTAGAACAAGCATCGGCACATTCAAGACAATTAATACATTCAAGTTGCATTCCTTTGCGTATGTCAATATGAGTTGGACAGATGCTAACACAGGCTTCACAACCTATGCATTCTCCTTCAGGCGGTTTTTTATGAAGTTTGATGTGTCCATCATAAATCAAACCCCCGCGTTTTTCATCGTAGATCACTTGCATTGTATCATGATCAAACATTACAGATTGTATTCTTGCATAAGGACAGACATAAATACAAAATTTTTCTTGTAAATAGGTAATATCCAAAGTAAAAAGTAAGCTAGCACAAAATAAAACTCCAAGTAAAAGTAGATGCTCACCAGGATTTTGAATATAATTGAAAAAATCTTCAGGAGGAATAAAGTACCAAAGTAAATTACTAACAGCAACTAAAGATATAAAATAAAAAATTATTACTCCAAGAAATTTTTTAAAATATTGTCCCTCATATTCTTTTTGTTTATTATTAATATTTTTGCGAATTTTAAGAAATTTAGTTTGTATAATATCCCTATATATAACTCTAAAAATCGTTTGTGGACAACTCCAAGCACACCAAATTCTTCCGCCTAAAGTTGTAATAAAAAAAATAAATAAAAAAAGAAATATAAGAATAAAAGGCATGAGATAAAATTCTTGTGTTGAAAAAGAAATAAAAAATAGGTTTAATTTAGAGTGATCAAAACTTAAAAGAAAAAAATGATTTTCATTAATTCTTATGAAAGGTAGAGCAAATATGACAATACTTGCAATTAAATATATAAAATATCGTTTTTTTGTATAGTTTGTAATGTGTCCTTGCATTTTTAGACCTTAATTATAATTTTTAGCACTTTGTAACTAAAGATTATAGCCGATAAAAACTAAAACAATTTTTAAATGCTTTCTAAGTTAGAATTAATAAGAAGTGTTTTATAATTATATTTCACAACAAAAATTTACACATGAAAGGTGGTGAGGACTGTGCCAGGAATCAAGGTGCATCCTAACGAGTCTTTTGATGAAGCGTATCGTAAATTCAAAAAGCAAGTAGATAGAAATCTAGTTGTAACTGAAGTAAGAGCAAGAAGATTTTTCGAGCCTATGACTGAAATTCGCAAAAAACAAAAAATTTCAGCACGCAAAAAAATGCTTAAAAGACTTTATATGCTTAGACGCTACGAGTCAAGACTCTAACCCAAAAGCCCGAAAGGGCTTTTTTTATACCTACAAATCTTCATTCGGTATTAAAAAGTATTTATTATTTTTTGTTAAAATTTCTAATTTAAATTTTCTGTTTTTAGGATAAACTTATGAAAAAAATCAAAAAAATCATTCAAATTGGTATGATAGGTGGTTTAGCAGCTGTTGCTGGAGGTGCTTTAGCAGGTTGTGGAAGTAATAATGACAATGCAGATACTTTAAATCAAGCAGCTAATGTTCAAGGAGCTTTTGTAATTATCGAAGAAACAGCTCCAGGGCAGTATAAAATCAAAGATCAATATCCAAGTGATGAAACAAGGGTAGTTTTAAAAGATCTTAATGGTACAGAAAGAATTTTATCCAAAGAAGAAATGGATGCTTTGATTAAAGAAGAAGCAGCTAAAATTGATAATGGAACTTCAAATTTAACTAAAGACAATGGACAAATCAGTAGTGGAGGATTGAGTTTGGGAGAAACTTTACTCGCAAGTGCTGCAGGCGCTATTTTGGGAAGTTGGATAGGTTCAAAACTTTTCAATAATCAAAATTTTGCCAACCAACAACGCGGTGCTTTTTCAAATCAAAGTGCTTATCAAAGGAGTGTTAATAGTTTTAATAAAGCAGGTACAACAAGCTCCGCTTCAAGTGCTAAAAAATCAGGTTTTTTTAGTGGAGGCTCTAAAGCCACAAGTTCTAGTTCTTCTTTTGGTTCTTAAGGATAAATAATGCAATTATTACAAGTAGACAAACTTCAAAAAGATTATTTAGAAAATATAGGTTTTTCTTGGCATACAGATGAAGATGGAAGTGATTATATTAGCAATAAGTTAGTTTGTGTTAAGGAAAGTGAAGTTAATGCTTATTATGAAGCGGTAAATGAGCTTTATGATATGTTTATTGCTGCAGCGCAAGAAGTGATTGACAATGATCGTTTTGATGAGCTTGGAATCCCTTTTAATCTTATTGATGCGATTAAAATGAGTTGGGAAAATGAGGTTCATTGGCATTTATATGGGCGTTTTGATTTAGCGGGTGGGCTTGATGGTAAGCCTATAAAACTTATAGAATTTAATGCTGATACCCCTACTGCTCTTTTTGAAAGTGCGATTTTACAATGGGCACTTTTAAAACAAAATGGAATGGATGAAAGCGCACAATTTAATAGCATTTATGAAAGTTTGATGGATAATTTTAAAAGACTTATTACCCTTGATGAAAGTGTTGAAGAGTTTGAAGAGCATTACCAAGGGTGGAAAATTCTTTTTTCAAGTGTTGCAGGAAGCAAAGAAGAAGAAATCACTACAAAATTACTTTCCCATATAGCCAATGAAGCAGGTTTTCAAACTAATTTTTCCTTTGTAGATGAGGTAGAATTTAGTGAAGAAGGAATTTTTAAAGAGGGTGAAAATTATGAGTATTGGTTTAAGCTTATTCCTTGGGAGGATATAGCTATAGAAGAGGGTGAACTTGCTATGCTTTTAACTCAGATCATGCGTAATCAAAGAGCGATTATTTTAAATCCTGCTTATACGCTTTTATTTCAATCTAAGGGAATTTTAAAAATTTTATGGGAGCTTTATCCAAATCATCCATTACTTTTAGAAACAAAAGATACTCCTTTAGAGGGTAAAAATTATGTTAAAAAACCTGTTTTTGGTAGAGAAGGTGCAAATATCAGTATAATTAAAGATGGAAAAACTTTGCATGAGAATGTAGGTCCTTACGGGAATAATAAGGCTATTTATCAAGAATATGTAGAGTTTAATTCATGTGAAAACGAATACTATCAAGCAGGTGTTTTCTTTGCTTATGAAGGGTGTGGCTTAGGATTTAGAAAAGGAGGACTTGTGCTTGATAATTATTCTAAATTTGTAGGACATATTATAAAGGATTGAAAAATGAAAATTGTTTGTTTAGATGCGGCAACTTTAGGGGATTATGATTTAAGTGTTTTTGAAAAATTTGGTTCTTTGCAAATTTATACTACAACAAATAAAGAGCAAACCATAGAGCGTTTAAAAGATGCTAATGTCGCCATGACAAACAAGGTTGTAATTGATAAAGATGTGATTGATGCTTGTAAAAATTTAAAACTCATTTTAGAAACTGCTACAGGGGTTAATAATATCGATATTGAGTATGCTAAAGAAAAAGGTATTATTGTAAAAAATGCTGCTGGGTATTCTACCATGAGTGTTGTACAACATACTTTTGCGTTTATGTTTACTTTTTTAAATCAAGTGCTTTATTATGACAAATGGAGCAAAGAGGGTAAATGGTGTGAAAGTTCTATTTTTACAGATTATAGTAGAATTTTAAACACCTTAAGTGGTAAAAAACATGGTATTATAGGTTTAGGAGCTATAGGTAAAGAAGTGGCAAAAATTTCAAAGGCTTTTGGAGCCGAAATTTATTATTATTCTACGAGTGGAGCTAATAAAAACGCAGATTTTGTACATTTGGAATTAAAAGATTTATTGAAAACTTGCGATATTATAAGTATCCATGCACCTTTAAATGAAAAAACTAAAAATTTACTCACCTTTGAAGAATTAAAGCTTTTAAAAGATAATGCGATTTTGATTAATGTAGGAAGAGGTGGGATTATCAATGAAAATGATTTAGCTAAAATCATAGATGAAAAAAATATTCGTGTAGGGCTTGATGTTTTAGAAATTGAACCTATGATGAAAAATCATCCGCTTTTAAGCATTAAAAATAAAGAAAATCTTATTATCACCCCTCATGTTGCATGGGCGAGTAAGGAAGCTTTAAATGCTTTAATGGATATAGTTTATAATAATTTAAAAGAATGGATAGAAAATGGCAAGTGAACATAGTTTTGATATTTCAGCAGCTTTAGATAAACAAGAGTTAAAAAATGCTTTTGAACAAGCTAAAAAAGAACTTGATAGTCGTTATGACTTAAAAGGAATTAAGTGTGAGATTGATTTAAGCGAAAAAGAGAGTATTTTTAAACTCAGTTCTTCTAGTGAAGGAAAGCTTGATGTTTTAAAAGATATAGTGATTTCTAAACTTATCAAAAGAGGAATTAATCCTAATGCTATTAAAGAGCTTTCTCGTGAAAGTGGAGCAATGTTTCGTTTAAATTTGAAAGCAAACGATGCTATTGATAGTGAAAATGCTAAAAAAATCAATAAAGCTATCAAAGATAGCAAACTTAAAGTTAATTCTTCGATTCGTGGTGAAGAAATTCGTGTTGTAGCAAAACAAATTGATGATTTACAAGCTGTGATGAAGCTTGTAAAAGAGCTTGATTTAGAGTTAAATATCAGTTTTAAAAATCTTAAATAAGGTCAAATTTGAAGCATTGTTTAGCTCTGTGTTTTATTTTTTTTCTTTGTGCTTGTAGTGTGAAAAATCAAAATTTTTCGAGTCAAAGCTTGATGGTTTTGATTGCTTCTCCTATGATAAAAATCAATGACGCAGCTTTTTTAAAAAAAGAAAATAATGCTTTAAATTTAGAAGTTTATAAACTAGGGCAAGCTTTTTTTGAACTCAAAATCAAAGATAAAATTTGTATCAATGCAGTGTGTTATGATAAAAAAGTGTTTAATCAAAAATTTTTTAAAAATGTATATTATGATGATATTTTAAGTGATATTTTAAAGGCAAATGCTTTATGGCAGGGTAAAAATTTAGAAAAAACTGATTGTGGTTTTGAACAAAATTTAAAAGCAAAAAATTATGAAATTTTTTATCAAGTTTGTGATAATAAAGTAAGTTTTTTTGATAAAATTTCACATACTAAAATTATCTTAACGCATATTCAAAATTGAAGGATAGAGTTTGAAATTTTTTTTACTGGTATTTTGCTTTGTAAATCTAGCTTTAGCACAAATTTATAAAGGTGAATTGTATTTTTATCATTTGCAGGATAAAGAAATTTTTGCCATAGTTTATGATAATGCACCTATGACCCCACTTTTTGACAGGGATAAAAATCAAACAAGTTCTAGTTTTTTAATTGTTGATGATATAAATGGAAATTTAGAGATTCCGCTCGTTAAGACAAATGATTTTTGGCAGGATGAGCGTAAAAAATATAAAATCAATTCTTCTAAAATGCTTACATATGATAATAAAAATTTTCAAGGAGAAAATTTAGGAACAACTACTTTAGAACTTGTCGAAACGCAAGATGGCATTCGTATAAAGCGTAGTCTTGATTTTATAGGTTTTAATGATGATTTTAAAGAATTTCATCCTGTTCATAAGGGTGTATTTAGCTTTGAGCAAATTTGCCAAAAACCTATTTTTTTACAAGATGGAAAAATTAGTTTTGAAGAATGGTATTATTTTTATGAAGATGGTATGAGTCGTGCTATTTTAGAGTTAAATAATTTTGTTTATGATATTAATGCTCACGCATTTGTAAAACTAAATGATTTGTATAATACTGAAAATCAAAAATTTCAAAATCTTTTACATGAGAAGCTTAAAAATACATGTGATGAGTGTTTTGAAGATCTGCAAAATTTACAATTTAATAATAATTTTTTACTTAATAATGGAAAACTAAAAATTTGTTATCTACCTTTTGAAGGTCATTTTTTAGATGAAAATATTTGCGTAGAATTTAATGAAGATGAGCTTAAGGAATTTAAAAAATAATGGAAAAATTAAAAAATTTTTTAAGTTTGAAAAATATAGAAGATACTCAAATTTATAAAGAGCTTAAGTGTGCTAAAAATGAAGCTTTGATTCTTAGAGAGCTTTGTAGAAATTATGTCGTTTCTATTTCTTCTATCAATGCCTTTACTTTATTATCGACAATTTTTGGAAATGATAAGTATCTTTATCTTGATGCTTTGGAGGATTTAAAAAAACTTATCGAAAGAGGTTTTGTAAATCAAAATTCGAGTTTTTTTAAAAGTTTGGAAAATAATAAAACTCAAACATTAACTCTTGCCTTATTGCAAAGTGAGCTTAGTTTAAGTGAATATTTTTTAGAATTTTTAGAAGCAAAACCTCGTTTAAACTTTGAGAAACAAGAGGCTTATGCAGATTATTTAGAATATTTAAAAGATGAATTTGTGCGTATTCAATTATACGAAAGATTAAGTTTTATACAAAAAAGTGCTTATAATAGTGAAATAAAAAATCAAATTAAACTTTATGAAAAACATATCAAAGAAAGACTAAAAAAAAGTAAATTTTATAATGTATTGGCTGATATTTTTAAAGAATACAATCTTGAACATAAAGAACAAATTATTTTTCTAGCACTTTTAAAAGAAGAATACGCCTTAAGTAATGAAAGTTCGATTTCTAGAGAAATGAATTCTTTACTTTCTTTAATCAGTGAAAATGATTTAGAAAGACACAAAAATAAAAAACTATTACAAGAAAATGCTCCTCTTTTAAACTTAATCGAGTACGATGAATATTTAAATGCTTTTGGAGATATTTCTAAAAGTTTTTTTATTATTGATGAAATTTTACAAAGAATTATAAATTTTGAACCAAAACAAAGTAAAAAAATCAAAATTGAAAGTGTTTTAAAAGATCAAGATATTTTCGAGCTTATAGAACCAAGCACTGACATCAATGATATTATTATGCCTGAAAATACAAAAGAGCTTTTAGAAAATATTTTAAAACAACAAGATAAAAAAGTCCTAGAAAGACTTCATTCTTGGGGTATAAAGAGTAATAAAAATATAGAAGCTAAAATTATTTTTTATGGTCCTGCTGGTACTGGAAAAACTATGTCAGCTTTAGCTATGGCTAAATCAATGAAAAAATCTGTTCTTAGTTTTGACTGTTCTAAAATTTTGAGCAAATGGGTTGGAGAGAGTGAGCAAAATGTAAGAAAAATTTTTGATACTTATAAAAATATTGTGCAAACTTGTAAACAAAGTCCTATTTTACTTCTCAATGAAGCCGATCAGTTTTTAAGTACGCGTGTAGATGGAAGTAGTGGTAGTGATAAAATGCATAATCAAATGCAAAATATATTCTTAGAGCAAATTGAGCGTTTTAGTGGTGTAATTATCGCTACGACAAATTTTTTAGAAAGCTTAGATAGTGCATTTTCAAGAAGATTTGATTATAAGATAGAATTTAAAAAACCTGATTTTAAAGATAGGCTTAAAATTTGGGAAAAATTTCTACCTAAAAAAGCATTATTTGAAAAAGATTTTGATATAAATATTTTATCAAATTATGAATTAAGTGGAGCACAAATTTTAATGATAGTAAAGAATACAGCTTTGAAAGTAGCTGTATCACAAGATGGGGTTTTTAAAATGCAAGATTTTATAGAAAGCATACAAAAAGAATTAAATTCAAGTTTTGATAAAAGTAAGATTGTTGGATTTTAACTTTTTTAATGTTTTTGTATAGCGAACTATAAAATAAAACAAAGCTACAATTAAAGCACTCCATTCCCAAAACATAGGAACTTTTGGGGTTAAAAAATAATGATAACTTGCCAAAACTAAGCATAAATATCCTAGTTTTCTGATTTTACTAAGTTTTTTAAAGATTTTAAAAGAACTTAAAAGCATTAAAAATATGATTAAAAATGCGATAAATCCACTTGCTTCTAATAAACGATGTGAAATATCATCGAAAAGCCTTGAAATTTGAGCATTTCTATCAAAAATAAAATAATTTAAAAAGTGCAAAATCGCCCAAAAAGCTGCAAAAATACCTAAAATTTTAGGATAATTTTTTGTTTTTTTAAATTTAAGTAAAGAAAATAAAAGACTTAAATTTAAAAAGATTAAAGCAAATATTCCAGTGTAAATGTAGGCTTCTTTTACAAAATCAAAGGCTTTTATGATATGATAAAAGCCATAGATTAAACTTATGATAAAGCTAAAATAAGCAAGAAATTTAAAGTATTTTGTCTGCATTAAAAATTCACTTTTAAGTCCATGTTTTTATATAAACTTGCCACTTCTTTTTCATAACCATTAAACATTAAAGTAGGCTTGGTAAAGAAGTCTCCTAAAGCCCTTTCGTTAGCTTGAGACCATCTAGGATGAGAAACATTAGGATTGACATTAGCATAAAAACCATATTCACTTGGAGCGTAACTTTCCCAAGTGGATTTAGGCTGTTCTTTGGTAAATTCTATTTTAACTATAGATTTAATACTTTTAAAGCCATATTTCCAAGGAACAACAAGGCGTATTGGAGCACCATTTTGAGGCTTTAAGGCTTTTTTATACATTCCTACTGCAAGCAAGGTAAGAGGATGCATAGCTTCATCCATGCGAAGTCCTTCTACATAAGGATAGTCTATAGTTGGAAATAAAGCGTCTTGATCGGGAAATTGGCTCTTATCTAAAAGAGTGGTGAATTTAACAAATTTTGCCTCGCTTGTAGGTTTTGCCATTTCAATCAAACGACGCAATTCAAAGCCTACCCAAGGTACCACCATAGACCAAGTTTCAACACAGCGAAAACGATAAATTCTTTCTTCTAGTGGGAATTTTAAAATATCTTCCATGCTTAAAGTTAAAGGTTTTTCTATTTCTCCACTGATATCGATTTTCCAATTTTGAGTATTGAAATTTTGTGCCAATGATACAGCCTTTTTTTTATCTGTTGAAAATTCATAAAAATTGACATAATTTGTAGCAAGTTCTTCATCGCTGATTTCAAGTTTGTTTGGATTAGTATCGCTTGTGAAATTTAAAGCAGATAATTTAGAAGCAAGCACGCTTGAACTTATTAAAGCACCTGCTCCAAGTTTTAAAAAATCTCTTCTTTTTTTATATAAATTCTCAGGGGTTATAATCATAATTTTTCCTTGTTAAAAATTTTTATTATTAAAACATAACAAGGATAATGATTATTAAATTTCTTGTAGAATTTTTTCGCAAATTTTTCTAGGGTTATTATCTTTATAAATAGGGCGTCCAACTACTATAAAATCGCTTAAATTTTCTCTAGCCATTGTTAAATTAGCGACGCGTTTTTGATCATCATTTTTCTCTCCAAATGGACGAATTCCTGGAGTGAGAGTTAGGAAATTTCTTTGAGTGTGTTCTTTGATGATTTTACTTTCAAAAACAGAGCATACCATACCATCAAGTCCATTTTCATAGGATATTTTTGAAAAATTAATTACAGCTTCTTCGATTTTTTGTCTATAAATACTAAAGAAATTTTCTTCATCAAAACTCGTAAGAGCAGAAACTGCTAAAACTAAAGGTCTTTTTGAAAATTTGCTAAGCCGTGTCATAACTTCTTGCATAGCTATTTTTCCAGCACTTGCGTGGATATTGATCATATCAACACCAAGTTTTGATATTTCTTCGCAAGCATCTGCCATAGTGTTGGGAATATCATGAATTTTAAGATCAAGAAATATTTTAAAATCATCAACTTTTTTAAGTTCTTCTATGAATTTAAAACCATCTCTTAAATATGCTCTTAAACCTACTTTTAACCATATGTCTAAATTTTTTAATTCTTTAGCAAGTTGCAAGCATTCTTCTTTTGTAGAAAGATCAAGTGCGACACAAAGCTTCATTTTTTAGCCTTTATCAAGGCATCTAAAACTCCATTTATAAATTTTGGAGAATTATCATTAGCAAGTTCTTTGGCAAGTTCTATAGCTTCATTGATAACAATGGCGCTAGGAGTATCGGTAAAAAGTAACTCATAAGCTCCAAGTCTTAGTATAGCTCTTTCTACATGTCCTAAAGCTGTAATTTGATTATCATTTAGAAATGAATTTAAGGTTTCATCAATATTGTTTAAATTGTCTAAAATTCCATGATATAAATTTAAAGTAAAATTTTTTTGTTCATTGCGTATTTTTTTTTCATCTAAAATTTCATCTACAAAAACGTTGTTTTGAGAATTTAATTCAAAAGCATAAAGCAAGGAGATGACGCTTTGGCGAACTTGATGACGCGTTGCCATTAAAGCTCCTTGCTTAAATTTAACATCTCGATTACAGTTGTCATAGCTTCAAAGCCTTTATTGCCTGCTTTGCTTCCAGCTCTTTCTATGGCTTGTTCTATTGTATCTGTAGTTAAAACACCAAAGCTTACAGGGATATTATGATTTAAACTCACATTGGCTATGCCTTTGGTGGTTTCTGCTGAAACATAGTCAAAATGCGGAGTTGAGCCACGAATTACTGCGCCTACACAACAAATTGCATCAAATTTTTTGCTTTCTATAGCTTTTTTTAACGCATACGGAAGTTCAAAAGCACCAGGAACAAGTATAAGGCTTAGATTTTCCTCTTTGCCTCCGTGTCTTAAAAAAGCATCTTTTGCTCCTTCTACAAGGCGATCTGTGATGATATGATTAAATCTTGCATTAATGATAGCAATTTTTGTATTTGAGTCTAAATATAATTTTCCTTCAATAATATTCATTTGTTTTCCTTTATGATATTTTGTATTTCTAGTAATGTATTAACGCAATTTTTAAGGCGTGTAAGATTAAGCATATTAGGTCCATCGCATAAAGCCTCGCAAGGATTAATATGTGTTTCAAAGAAAAAGCCATCTATGCCTACGGCTGCTGCCGCTCTTGCTAAAGGTTCTACAAATTCGCTTTTCCCTCCGCTACTTCCACCTGCAGCCCCTGGCATTTGTACACTATGGGTAGCATCAAAAATAACTGGAGCAAATTCACGCATAATAACTAAAGAACGCATATCTACTACTAGATTTCCATAGCCAAAGCTAGATCCTCTTTCAGCTACAAAAACACCATTTTTTTGAGCAGCTTCATAGCCTTCATCTTCTATGCCACGGGTTTGTAGAACTTTTTTAACGCTGTATTTGATATCGCTTGGGTTTAAAAATTGTCCTTTTTTGATATTAACTTTTGCCTTAGTTTTTGCTGCGGCTACAAGTAAATCGGTTTGACGACATAAAAAAGCAGGAATTTGCAAGACATCAGCTACTTCACTTACAGGGTTTGCTTGATTGCTTTCGTGTATATCGGTTAAGATTTTCATACCAAATTCATCTTTTACGCTTTGTAAAATTTTTAATCCTTCTTCAAGACCAGGACCTCGAAAAGAATTAATACTTGTGCGATTGGCCTTATCAAAACTTGATTTGAAATAAAATTCTATATTTGGATTTTCATTAAAGTTTTTTAACTGTTCAGCAACTTTAAAAATCAAATCTTTGCTTTCTATCACGCAAGGACCAGCAATGAGTATCATTTTTTTCATTTTTTTCCTTTGTTCTTAACTAAAATTAATCCACCAAAAATAATGCCTATTATACCTAAAAAAACTATAGTGCTTGGTAAATTATCTCCTAAAATTATCCCAACTATCATACTAAATACTACATCAAGATAACTAACTCCAGCAACTACTCCTGCTTGTTTAGCGATACCATAAGCTTTAGTGACATGAATTTGATAAATGGTGCCTAAAGTTCCCATAATGGCAACGATAAGCCAAGCTGTAAGACTTGGCATCACAAAAGGTGCTAGAATGAAATCTAAATGTAAAGAATCAAGATGCTGTGGTTCAAAAAATTCAGCACTGATCATAGAAATTAAAGGCATTAAGGTTCCTAAAAGGATAAAAGAAAAGGCAATTTGTTCTGTAGTGTAAGATTTTCTAAGTTCTCTTACACTTGTAAGAGCTAAAGCAGCTAAAAATCCACTCGTGATACCTATAACTGAATTTTTTAAATCAAAGCCTGAATGATTTAAATTATGAGCCCAAGGCTGAGCGATTAAAAGCACTCCACCAAATGCTATTAAAATTCCTATCCAGCCTTTGATGCCAATATTTTCTTTAAAAACAACAAAAGCTATTAAAGTAATAAAAATAGGAGCAGTTTTTTGAAAAGCAAAAGCTCCACCTAGTGTAATATTTGAAACATTATAGAAAAACATATATAGTGAAAGCGTGCCTACTACTCCACGAAATACCAAGAGCCAAAAATGTCCCCCTTCTTTATGTGCCTTAGATTGCTTTAAAAGATAGACTATGAAAAAAATTCCTATGATATTTCTAAAAAACATAATTTCTATAGAACTCATTTCCTTGCTAAGAATTTTTGCACAAGCTCCCATAAGTGCAAAATCCAAACATGCTAAAATCATGAAATAAATTCCTAAATTATGCTTGATTACTTTTAGCATTTTTTTTCCTTGACTAAAATCTGGGTTAATTCTAGTCTTTTTTTGCTTAATATTAAGCCAAATTTTATATAATTTTAAAAATATAATTTTCTAGGAAAAAAATGCAAAGCATCATACTTATAGGCAAGCCAAATGTTGGTAAATCAAGTCTTTTTAATAGAATGGCAAGACAAAGAATAGCTATTACAAGTGATATTTCAGGTACAACTAGAGATACAAATAAAACGCAAATTCATATTCATTCAAAAAAAGCCATGCTTATTGATAGTGGAGGGCTTGATGAAAGTGATGAACTTTTTAAAAATGTGAAAAAAAACACTTTAAAAGTAGCCAAAGAAAGCGATATCATACTTTATCTAGTTGATGGAAAATTAGCGCCTGATGATGAGGATAGACAGTTTTTTTATTCTTTAAAAAAACTTGGAAAACCTATAGCCTTAGTGATTAATAAAGTAGATAATAAAAAAGATGAAGAAAGGGCTTGGGAGTTTGCAAATTTTGGCGTAAAGGAAATCTTTAATCTTTCAGTAACCCATAATGTAGGCTTAGATGAACTTTATGAATGGCTTGAAAAATTTTTACATGAAGAGTTTTTAATCCCCGATGAAGAAGAAAATTTAGAAGATTTTTTAGAGCATTATGAAGAAGGAAAAGAATTTCAATTTAAAGAAGTCGATCAAAATCATATCAGAGTGGGTATTGTAGGGCGTGTAAATGTTGGAAAATCAAGTCTTTTAAATGCTTTGGTTAAACAAGAACGTAGTGTTGTAAGTTCTATCGCAGGAACTACTATAGATCCTGTTAATGAAAGTGTAGTTCATAAAGATAAAGTGATAGAATTTGTTGATACTGCAGGTATTAGAAAAAGGGGTAAAATTCAAGGACTCGAACGCTTTGCCCTAAATCGCACGGAAAAAATTTTATCTCATTCTCAAATAGCACTTTTGGTTTTAGATGCGCATGAGGGCTTTAACGAGCTTGATGAACGCATTGCTGGGCTTGTGGCTAAGCATTATTTGGGTGTGATTATTGTTTTAAATAAATGGGATAAAAGTGAGATGGATTTTGATAAGACTGTAAAAGAATTGCGTCTTGATCGTTTTAAATTTCTAGCTTACGCACCCGTGATTAGTGTATCAGCTTTAAGTGGAAAAAGGGTGCATGTTTTACTCGATAAAATTTTGCAAATTTTTGAAAATTTCACTCAAAAAATCCAAACTTCTAAGCTTAATACGTTGATAGAAAATGCCACAAGAGCACATCCTTTGCCGCATGATTATGGGAAATTGGTTAAAATTTATTATGCAGTACAATATGACTTAGCACCGCCAAAAATTGCGCTTATCATGAATCGTCCTAAGGCTTTGCATTTTAGTTACAAGCGTTATTTGCAAAATCAAATCAGAAAAGAATTTAATTTTGAAGGTGTGCCTTTAGTGATTGCTTCGCGTAAAAAGGGCAGTAAAGAAAATGATGAAAGCTAAAAATATCGTTTTTATAGGATTTATGGGTTCTGGAAAAAGTACTTTAGCAAGAGCTTTGGCTAAGGATTTAGATCTTGTTTTTTTAGATAGTGATTTTTTAATAGAACAAAAATTTAATCAAAAAATCAGTGAAATTTTCGCACAAAAAGGCGAGATTTTTTTTAGAGAACAAGAGCAAAAAATGGCTGATTTTTTTAGTTCTTGTGAGAAAACTTGTATTGCTACAGGCGGGGGTTTTGTTAATGTTTCAAATTTAGAAAAAGTAGGTTTTTGTATTTATTTAAAAGCAGATTTTGAATATTTAAAAAAGCGTTTAGATGAAAATGAAATTTCTAAAAGACCTTTGTTTTATGATGAAATTAAAGCAAAAAAATTATATAATGAGCGTTTAAGCAAGTATGAACAAAAGGCAAATTTTGTTTTAAATATAGAAAATAAAAATATAGACAAGCTTTTAAGCGAGATTAAAAAGGTGATAAAATGAGAGTATTAACAGGCCTTCAGCCAAGTGGCGATTTGCATATAGGTAATTATTTTGGTGCGATTAAGCAAATGGTAGATGCACAAGAAAAAAGCCAAATGTTTATGTTTATTGCTAATTATCATGCCATGACTTCTTCTCAAGATGGAGAAAAACTTAAACAAAATTCCTTAAAAGCTGCTGCGGCTTTTTTAAGCCTTGGTATAGATCCGCAAAAGAGCGTTTTTTGGTTGCAAAGTGATGTTAAGGAAGTTATGGAGCTTTATTGGATTTTATCGCAATTTACTCCTATGGGTTTATTAGAGCGTGCGCATAGTTATAAGGATAAAGTTGCTAAGGGGCTTAGTGCTTCACACGGACTTTTTTCTTATCCTGTTTTAATGGCGGCAGATATTTTGCTTTTTGATACACAAATTGTCCCTGTAGGAAAAGATCAAATCCAGCATGTTGAAATCGCACGCGATATTGCCTTAAAAGTTAATAATGAATGGGGTGAAATTTTTACCCTTCCAGAAGCGAGAGTTAATGAAGAAGTAGCTGTAGTTGTAGGCACCGATGGGGCAAAAATGAGTAAATCTTATCAAAATACTATAGATATTTTTAGCAGTGAAAAAACCTTAAAAAAACAAATTTCTTCCATAGTTACAGATAGTACCGCTTTAGAAGATCCAAAAGATCATGAAAACTGCAATGTTTTTAAAATCGCAAAGCTTTTTTTAGATGAAGCAGAGCAAAAAGAATTACAAATACGCTATGAAAAAGGTGGCGAGGGTTATGGACATTTTAAAATGTATTTAAACGAGCTTGTAAATGTTTATTTTAAAGAAGCGAGAGAAAAATACAATGAGCTTTTAGAAAAGCCTTCACATTTAAAAGAAATTTTAGATTTTGGTGCAACCAAAGCAAGAAAAATCGCCCAAGAAAAAATGCAAAAAATTTATGAAAAAATCGGACTTTAAGGAGTAGAAAATGCTAGATTTAAAAAATTTGCAAAATAATTTTGATGAAGTGGCTAAAAAGTTAAAAAATAAAAAAGTTGATGAAAATATTTTAAAAAAACTTGCTGAACTGTTTGCAAGTTTAAAAAAAGAAAAAACAGCTTTAGAAGAATTTCAAGCTTTTCAAAATAAATTCAGCAAAGAGCTTGCTACAGCCGAAGATAAAGAAAATTTAAAAGCAAAATTAAGCGAAAATAAAAGCAAAATTAATGAGCAAAGCGCTAAAGTAAATGCTTTAGAAAATGAGCTTGAAGAAATCGCTCATGCCATCCCAAATATCCCTGATGAGTCTGTGCCTGTGGGTGAAGACGAAGATGAAAATGTGGAGCTTAAAAAAGTTTTAAATCCACCTAGCTTTGATTTTACTCCAAAAGAACATTTTGAATTAGGTGAGAGTTTAAATTGGCTTGATTTTGTGCGTGGGGTAAAAATTTCACAAAGTCGTTTTTGTGTGCTTAAAAACGAAGGAGCTTTATTAAGCCGCGCTTTGGTAAATTATATGATAGATTTTAATAGAAGTCGTGGATTTGAATTTGTTAATGTGCCTTTTTTGGTAAATGGTGCTACTATGTTTGGGACAGGTCAGTTGCCAAAATTTAAAGAAGATATGTATAAGGTAGATGATGAGGATTTGTATTTGATCTCAACTTCTGAAATTCCAGTAACCAATCTTTATAGTGGAGAAATTTTAGCGAGTGAAACTTTACCGATAAAAATGACTTGTTATAGCGCTTGTTTTAGAAAAGAAGCAGGCAGTGCAGGGCGTGATACAAGAGGTATTATAAGACAACACCAGTTTGAAAAAGTAGAGCTTGTAAGTATTACTAAACCTGAGCAAAGTGATAGCGTGTTTAATGAAATGCTTGAGTGTGCAAGTGATTTGCTGAGTTCTTTAGGTTTAGCGCATAGACATTTGATGCTTTGCACTGGAGATTTGGGTTTTAGTGCGGCAAAAACTGTAGATCTTGAAGTGTGGCTTCCAGGACAAAATAAATATCGTGAGATCAGCTCGGTTTCAAATTGTCGTGATTTTCAAGCAAGACGCGCTAAAATTCGCTATAAAAACGAACAAGGAAAAAATGAACTCGTCCACACTCTTAATGGCTCATCTTTGGCAGTAGGAAGAACTTTGGTAGCGATTATGGAAAATTATCAAGATAAAGAAGGAAAAATTCATATTCCTGATGTTTTGAAAAAATATTTTTAAAGAGTATAGATGGCTGAACAAGAAGATATAATACTAGAAAAACCCGAAGATGGCTTAAATCAACCAAGACTTGATGAGAGTTTAGAGGGATTTAAAGGGCAAGAGGGGCAAGCTCCAGAAGATGAAGAATTTGCATCATTGCCAGAAGAATTACCTCAAGAAAATAGTGAAAGTGGTTTTAAATTTACAAGAGAAAGTGCGCCTGAAGATGTATCAACTTTTGAAGAAGTTGAAAGTCAAGAGCCTACGCCTTGGTATAAAGATCGTAAGTTTATGTCTCTTGTGGGTTTATCTTTGGGGATTATTTGTATTTTAGTTTTTACACTTTTTTATTTAACTTTTAGTGAAGGAAAAATTAAACCAGATATTATAGCTTCTAAGCCTTTAGAACAACCTGTTGTTATGCCTGATGAATCATATAAATACAATGATATGCAAAGAATTGATGGTATGATCCAAAAAGCAAATGCTTTATATTTAAAGGGTGAGGTTGAACAGGCTTTAAAAGTTTATGAGCAAGTTGCCGTATATAATGAATCTTTATCTAATTATAATTTAGGCGTTTCTCAAATGAATGAGAATAAATTCCAAGAAGCTTTTGAAAGCTTCAAGAAAGCTATAGCCAATGGAGAAAATCAAAGTGTAGCTGCTATCAATGCTGCTGTTTGTGCTTTAAAGCTTAATGATAAGGAAAAATTTAGATATTATATTGATTTAGCTCAAGTGTATCTTCCAAAAGAAGGAAAATCAAAATTATATGATTATTATTTAAGCTTGATTAATTATTACAAAGGATATTACCCTGAGGCCTTACAAATGTTGCAAAGAACAGATGTGGAGCCGTATTCTGATGTTGCAAAGTATTTGTCTGCTAAAATTTATGCAAAAATGGACTTTGATTCCAAGGCTATACAGCAATTAAATTCTCAAGGCAATTTTGAATCTAGTTTATCTTTAGGTCTTTTATATGCTAGAATAGGAGAATATGCTAAAGCTAAAGTCGCTTTAAGTACAGCGATGAAAATTGAAAGAGATTTTAATCAGAGTTTGGCGGCTTTGACATTGGTTGATATTAAAACAGGAAATTATCAAGATATGTTAGCACGCTTGCAAAATTCTTATGATAATGATAAAGATAGATATAAGATTTTAGATACTTATAAAATTCAAGTTCGTTTAAATAAGGATCTTTTTAATATAGCAGTTGCTCAAAATTCTTTTTCAAAAGATTTGTTAAAAAAACAAAAAGATCAATTCGATTTACTTTTTTATTTTGCACCTTATCAAGTGTTTGATAGTAAGCAGGCTGCTTTGTATATTAAAAAAGCTAATGTTACAGATTTCGTAGATGATAGTACTGATGCGGGAATTTATCTTAATGCAAGCAAAGCTCTTTCATCTACCAATGTAAAAATTGCCAATATTATTAACTATGCATTAAATCAGAAGTTACGCCTTGCTAACCAAGAATTTCAAAAACTTATCAAGGATTATCCAGAACATAGTATTTTACATTATAATTTGGCTTTAACCTATGCCCAAATGCAAAATTATGAACTTGCTTATAAGCATTTTTCAAGTTCATATCATCTTAATCCTAAAAATTACTTAGCAGGTGCTTTTGCTATGTTTTGTGCAAAATTAATTGATATTGATACAACTAAACTTTACAATGAAATTCTTGATAATATAGCTGCTGATTCTAATTTTAAAGCTAATATGCAAAAAAGTATGTTGTTTTTAGTTAATAATAATTATATTTCTATGCTTCCTTATTTAGATGAAACAAAAAAAGACACGCCTTTGAGTTTGATTTTTGAAGCTATTGTTGCTAAAAATAATAACCTTAATAATCAAGTAGATGTGAAAATTGCTAAATTGCGTTCAGAGTTGCCTGAAGATATTTTGACAAATATTTTGTATTTTAATTCTTTAAATTCAAATTTAAATATTAAAGAATATGCTCAAAATGCTCAAATTCATTTTAAAAATTTAAAACTTGATTATCGTAGTGTTTTTGGTGGGCCAAATATAGCTAGGGAATTTTATGTTAATTTAATGCATATTGCAGGGCTTTTAAATTTAGAAAGACAGAAATTTAAAGAGTTGATTAATGTTTCAGGAGCAAAAGATGAGGGTATTTTACAAACTTTAGCTTATTTGGATATTTTTGCACAGCAATACGAGGAGGCTTATGCGCTTTATAATTCTTTGATTGATGATTATGGAGCTAAAGATACTAAAACTTTATTTTTAGCAGCCGTAGCAGCCGTAGGTGCAAATAATCCAAATTCAGCTATAGCGCTTTTGCAGCTTTCTAAACTTACAGATAAAAATAACAAAGAGAGTAAAGCAGCTCTTGGTATGTTGTATCAAGAAGTAAAGAACTATGAAGCTGCGATATCTCAGTATAAAACTTTACCTAATAATTTTAAGAGTGAATTTTTTACTTTTGATATTAATAACAACTAAAAATGCTTAGAAATTTCTAAGCATTTTTAGTTAAGCTTGAAGATCTAGAGTTTTTCCGCCTAGTTCATCAATGCGATCGCTAACTTTTTTAAGTGCCGCATCTATTGTATTTTGACTGATTTGAGGAAGTTCTCCGCCCCACATTTTTTCTGCTTGCTCAAATCCTTTTTTCATACCTTCAAGACCTTTTTTCAATTTTTCAACATCGTCGCCACCGCCTTTAATAACAAAATCCGCGATGCGATTGGCTGTATTTTCCACTCCAAAAAAACCATTTTCACTTACAAGTTGTTGAAGTTCATCTGTATTCATATCAAGTGGATTTTTGCCACTGTAGCCTAAGGATGCAAAATCAATATTTGTAAGTATAGATTTCGCAGTATCTAAATTGGCACCATTTAAAAGACTATCTAGTCCAGTTTGGGCATTGCTCGAACCTATTACAGCATTCATTGTTTGCTGTTGAAATTGAACTAGGTAAATTTGTGTAATGCCCTTTCCACCAAGTGCATTTAATTTTTCAAGGGTATTTTTATCTACATCCTTGCTAGAATTAGCACTTTGAACATTTTTGTCTTTTGTGTTTTCCTTAGCATCATCTGCCTTCTTATTGCTAACTTGTGTTTGTGCCATGCTAGCGATATTTGAAAAAGTATTCACTTGCATATTTGCTCCTTTGTGTGAGGCTTTAATTTATATCGACTTTTGACTTAAAAAATTTATAAGAACATTAAATTCCTTATTTTCAAAGGAATTTAATGTTTTATTGTAGATAATAAGCAATTTGCTCTTTATTGAGAATGCGGATAAGATTGCTAGTACCTTCTACTCCTGTTGGAAAGCCTGCAGTTAGAAGATAGCATTTGTCTTCATCCATAAAACCTTTTTCAACACTTGATCTTACAGAGTCTTTTAATAATTCTGTAAGTTCATTACTCTTGTTAACCAAAATCGCAGGATTAACTCCCCAAACTATACTTAAAGAGTTTAAGGTTTTTTCAGAATGCCCTACTGCTATGATTTCTATATTTGGGCGATATCTTGCAATCTTAATAGCAGATTTTCCGCTACTTGTTAAAGAAAAAATAGCATCAGAGTTAAGATCTGTTGCAAGATGAGCTGAAGAACGCATGATTTTATCTGTATTGTCTAAATCATTAAAATCATTAAATTTGTTATATGGATAGCGTTTTTCTGTTTCTATTATAGTTTGGCACATTATATCAACAGCGTTTGCAGGATCTATACCAACGGCGCTTTCTTCACTTAGCATTACTGCATCTGTTCCATCTAAAACAGCATTTGCAACATCTGAAATTTCAGCTCTTGTGGCGGTTTTGCTTTTGGCTAATGAAAAAAGCATCTGAGTCGCAGTAATAACAGGCTTAGAGGCATTGTTTGCTTTTTGTATAATTTCTTTTTGGATATTAGGAACTTTATAATAAGGTACTTCAATACCTAAGTCTCCTCTTGCAACCATTATACCATCGCTAGATTTAATAATCTCATCAATATTTTCTACTGCATCAAATTTTTCAATTTTTGCAAAAATAGATATTTTTGCGTTATTTTGTGCTAAAATTTCACGAACTTCATCAATATCGTGCGCATTTTGCACGAAAGATATTGCTAAAAAATCTACTTCATTTTTTATACCCCAAAGTAAATCATTTTTATCTTTTTGTGTAATAACATCAATATTGATTTTAGTATTCGGAAAATTAATACCTTTATTTGAGTTTAAAAAACCATCATTTTCTATAATGGTTTCAATTTTTTGATTATCTATATTTAGTACTTTAGCACGAATTGATCCATCATACAGATAAATATATTCATCAATTTTTAACATATCTAAAATGGATTTTTGATTGATACTGATTTTATAATGATTTTGAGCAATCTTCTCCCCTAAAATTGTTTCACGATAAAAATCAAGTCTATCACCCTTTTTTAATTCAAATGGTTCTTTAAGTTCACCTGTACGAATTTTAGGACCACTAATGTCTTGTAAAATTCCAATACGAGTATGCAATTCTTTAGCTACTCTTCTTATGGTATCTAAGTTTTTTTTATGATACTCATGTGTTCCATGAGAAAAGTTTAAACGGAAAACATTTACACCATTGATAATCATTTGGCGTAGAATTTCTTCCTTTTCACTTGCTGGACCTACTGTGGCTACAATTTTTGTTTTTTTAAGCATGGTAAACTCCTTTTGAAATTATTGTAGCTAAAAATAGAAACAAAATGATTACAATAATTCTGAAGAAAATTTATCTTCGTTAAATTCCATTCCTAGGTAATTACATACAAGCTTTGCATCTCTTTCAGCATTTCCTAGACAACTTGTTGCTCCAGGACTTGGAGTCATATTGAAAATAATACCAGGGGTTTCTGTGATGCTTGCTTCACCTAGCATTAATTCTCCTTTAGTTTTATCAATAACTTGTGGTCTTACGCCTCCAAAACCTTTTGCATAATAAATATCGCTTGCTTTAAGACTTGGGACTATTTTTTTGGCATCTTTAACAAATAAGCTTTTATCAATAAAAGGTAGTTCAAAAAGATAATTATAAAAGATGTAATTTCTAATTGTTGCATCTTTAAACATATTAAAAGTTACTTTTAAAACAGTTTTATCAAGTTTTAGTGCTTCAAAAAATTCTGGAACTGATTTTAGACCATGATAACGTTCTAGTTTTGGAATAACAAGTGCAGTAGGTCCAAAGCGAGTGTTCATATTAGCAAGTAAATCAGGATCTCCATGAAGAGCTGCAAATGGAAGTTTAGGATTTTGCACCATATAAACCTTGCCATTTAAAAGTTTTTGTTTGGTTAAATAAAAACTTCCTGCAACAGGCCAACAAGACTTATCCATACCTAAGTTCATTTTATGTGCTAAATATAAAGAGTGCGCTCCAGCATTGACAACTACGCTTTTGGCATGGTATTCTTGATGATTTGAGGTTTTTAATATAAAAATATCATCCTTTTTTTCTATGTGAATAATTTCTTGATTAAAGGCAACGAAAGTATTTTTATTTTGTTTTTGGGCTTGTTCTATTAGATTTATACTCATTTTCCCAAAATCTACAGTTGTAAAAACCTCGCCGCTTTCAACACCCATGGCGCAGATATTTTCAGGTCTATCTTGATTGCAATCTTCTCCTAAAACAACCTTGGGTTCAATTTGTTTGATTTTTGCTTTATCGAAAAATTTTATATAAGGATAAAGTTCTTTAAATTCTTCATAGCGTTTTTTCATATAATCACATTCTATATCTCCAACAGCTAGAGCCATTTTTTGATGAGAAAACATGAAATTATTTTGCGCATTTTGCATGAGTCCATATTTAACTATCATATCAGCTGTTCTTTTTACTTTTCGCGCTTTTTCTAAAGTATAATTGGTTTCAATATCTCCACAATGAATGGTTTGAGAATTACTCGTTCCCTTAGAATTTAATGTTGCAGCTGTATTATATTTTTCTATCAAAGCAATATTTTTAATATTTGTATATCTTGCAAGCTCGTAAAATAATGCTGCTCCTGAAATTCCAGCTCCGATGACAAGCACATCAAATTCTTGTTGGCTCATTGTTTTTCCTTTTTTTATTTTAATAAACTTTTTTCTAAATAGAAGTTTAATTGAATTTGTTTTACAAAAAGTTAAATTTCATTAAGGTTTGATATCAATGAGAATTTTTGTAACATTTTTAATAAAGTAAATTGGGATTTTCTTTTATAATCTTTTTCATTCCTCGAAAGATTAAAAGTTTATCATAAATTGCGTGATCGAAATAATTTGCTAAAAATTGCCCATCTCCACCAGTGAAATAAAGCTTTTTATTTTGAGCGGTATCTTTTATCAGTAGGTAAATTCCTTTAAAAACACCATAACTTAAAGCATCCATGGTTTTTTGTGGGAATGCATCAAGACTAACTTGAGTGTTAAATTCACTTTTTAATCGTGGTGAAATATGGCTATAAATTTTTTTATAATTTGCAATACCTGGCAAGATAAAACCACCAAGATGTATAGAATTAGAAATAATATCAATTGTAATAGCACTACCTGCATCTACAACAACTCCATCTTCAATAGTATAACAAGCTGCTATGCGATCGATTCCTAATCCTTGATAAATTGTATCAAATAAAAAATAAGGTTCAAGATTGATAAATTTTTTTTGATTTTTTAAATGTTCTTTGAGATGTTCATTGACATTGATATAAAAAATTTTTTGTTCATTTTTAAATTCTAAAAACTGATCTATACTAAGAGTAAAATATTTGTTATCATCTAGGAAATTAGCATTTGAATTCCCAATATCACAGAGCAACATAGATATTAAATCCTTTCATTTCTAGATGATTTTTTGCTTTAGAGCAAAGAGAAGCCATACTAAAAAAATATTTGTTATTTATGTTAATTTGCTGTGCTAGATTTTCTAAAAATAAGGCATCTTTCATTAAAAATTTTGTTTTTCCTGTATACATAAAAAGAATGTTATTTTGATCTTTAGCACAAATATAACTTTTTTTTCTAGTCAACATACTTAAGTCATAGGGCTTTAAATTTAATTTTAAAGACTTTATTGTTTGTTCTAAAATTTTTATCATAGCAAATCTAAAATTTTATCTCCGTAGTAAAATTTACCATTCCCCATGAAAGAAATTTTATCAACAGCTTCTGAAAGTTTAAATACTTGTGTATTATCTAAATTTAGATTCATTTTGATAAGATAGCCTGTTTTTTCAAAAATGTATAAATAATTATTGTATATATTGCTTTTTACAAAAATAGCAAATTCAAATTTTTTTTCTGCAATTTTTCTTAAGTTATAATCAGTTTTAATAATAGTGCCATCTTTTTCTAGTATAAAAATACCATCATCACTAAGTGCAACATCTTTTATGTCAGCGTCAAGATAAAGAGTTCTAGCAGGGCTTACAACAATGATTTTTTTAGCTGTTGCTGCTATAAGTTTATCTCCGATTACACTTAGATGGATTACATTGTTGAAAAAATTTTCTGCTGAAATAACCACATCTTTAATGACTTGAAGATTGTTTCTTGAAAGAATTAAAATTTTGCCATCTAGCGTTGGATATACGATGATATTGTCTAAAAATATAGGATTAGCGGTACGACTGTCTTGAGCTGGAGCTGAGGTTAGGGTTTGACTAAATTTAATACCCAAAGAACGATTTGCAAGAACTATAGTATTGTTTGCAAGTACAAGGGCTAAATCATCTCCATTAGAAGCTACTCCTACAACACTAGCGTCAAATTGAAAATTATAAATTTCATTATAAGAATTGTCAAAAATTTTTAAATTTCCATTATTATCTGCAGTAAAATATTCCCCATCTTGATAAGCTAGAAGCATATAATTTTTAGGAAGTTTAAACTTGTCTATGGAGATATTATTTTTTAAGATAGCTGTATTATTGCTAAGTTTTGCAGAAACTAGATTCCAATCAACGATTTTACTTTTTAAATTGCTATTATGACTTAAATCTCCATCGGTTTGTTTTGGTTCAAAATATTGTCTTTTGGTGCCACAAGCACATAGAAATATTAAACAAAATAGTGTTAAAAATATTTTTTTCATTGTGTAATGCCTTGATAATGTTTGAGGTTTTTAGCTATTTGATTTAAACTTGAATTTTCTTTTATCCGAGAAAGTAAAACATTAGCTTCTTCGATTTTATTTTGCTCTAAAAGTTTGTAAGCTTCTAATAATTTATCATAATTTTTTAAAAATATTGATTTATCTCCTAAAGATAATGCAATAATATTTTTAAGTAAAGTGTTTGTTTGAGCATTATTATAAATTTGTTTTAGTTCATTTTGAAAGGCTGTATTATTAAGATCATTAATATTTTCTTTTAGTAAAAAGATAGTGTAAAGATTAGTATTTTTATTTTTAAGTTGTTCTAAAAGATTTTTATTGCTAGGATCTTGTATTAGATTGGCATAAATTTCATTTGCTTCTTTTGTTTTATAATCGTTTATTTTTGAGATTATAAAATTTCCAGCAAACCAAGCAACTAAAATTATCACAACAGCAGATATATAAAATTTATACTTGCGTATAAATCTCTCTCCTTTGATAAAATTTTCTATAAATCGTTCTTCTGTGTTAAGTTCATTTTTAACAGCTTTTAAATTATCTTTTAGTCCCAAAATTTATCCTTGAAAAAATATTTTTATTTTTGTATAGAAAAATTATGATATTGTATCATATAAATTGCAAAATATCCTAAACAATTTAAAGCTTTTTATGATATAATTTTCAAAATTTTAACTTTTTTATTAAGGTTTAAGAAATGCAAATAGATGAGAAATTATTAAGCAAGCTTGAAAAATTAAGTGCTTTACAAATAACAAAAAACAGAAATGAAACTATTGCACAGTTAAGTGAAATTGTGAATTTTGTTGAAAAATTAAACGAACTTGATTTAGATTCCCAAGAGATTACTGTGAGTACTATAAAAGGTGGAGCTCCTTTGAGGATTGATGAGATAAGAAATAGCAATGTTATTGATGAGGTTTTAGATTGTGCTCCAAAAAAACAAGAACATTTTTTTGTTGTTCCTAAAATCATAGAATGATTAACTTAGCATTTAGTGCTTATTTGTAGAATAAATTTAAAACAAAAAAAATCAGAGAGTGATTGAAATGAATTTTTATTGGTTTGATGCTTTTATTTTAGGATTTACCTTGCTTTTAGGGCTTAAGGGTATTATCAATGGTTTGATAAAAGAAATTTTTGGACTTTTGGGTATTATTGGTGGTGTTTTTATTGCTTCAAAATATGCAACTCAAGCAGCTGAATTTATACAAAGTACTTTTTATAAGATAGAAAATCAAAGCTTAGCTGGATTTGCTGGATTTTTAGCCATATTAATTATTTTTTGGATAGTTTGTTTATTGGTGGGTAATTTTCTTTCTAGGTTGATTAAATTAAGTGGCCTAGGTTTTTTAGATCGTATTGGTGGCTTTATATTTGGTGGAGCAAAAATCTTTTTAATTTTTGCAATTTTAGTTTTTTGTGTGGCAAGAATTGATTTTTTAAATGATAAATTAGATAATTTTGCTAAAAATAGCTATACTTTAAATTTACTTAAAGAAACGGGATCTTTTATTATGAATCAACCTTTAACAGAAAATAGTCTAGATCATGCTAGTGAAAAGTTGCAAGATATTGTAAGTGATTTAAACAATACTCAAAAAGGGGAGTGATATGCTGATAGAAAATGTGGAATATGATGTTTTACTTGAGAGATTTAAAAAAATATTAAGACAAGGCGGACTTAAATATACCAAGCAAAGAGAAGTACTTTTAAAAACTCTTTATCACAGTGATACTCATTACACACCCGAAAGTTTATATATGGAAATCAAACAAGCTGAACCTGATTTAAATGTAGGAATTGCAACTGTTTATCGTACTTTAAATTTACTTGAAGAAGCAGAAATGGTAACTTCCATTTCTTTTGGTTCAGCAGGTAAAAAATATGAGCTTGCTAATAAACCTCACCATGATCATATGATATGTAAAAATTGCGGAAAAATTATAGAGTTTGAAAATCCTATTATAGAAAGACAGCAAGCCTTGATTGCAAAAGAACATGGTTTTAAACTTACAGGGCATTTGATGCAGCTTTATGGTGTTTGTGGTGATTGTAATAATCAAAAAGCAAAGGTAAAAATATAAATGTTTGATAATATTTTAGAGCAGCAAAGAATAGAAAAAGCTAAAGAGTTAAAAAAATTAGGGATTAATCCTTATCCTCATTTTTTAGAAAAGGAAATGTCTTTAAAGACTTTTAAGGATAAATTTTCTTATATTTTAGAGCAAGTTGAAAAAAGAGATGAAAGTGTCAATGCTGTTGTTGCAGGACGTTTGAAACTTTTGCGTATAGCTGGGAAATCAATTTTTGCAAACATTGAAGATGAGGATACAAATTTACAAATTTATTTTAGTAAAGATAGCGTAGGCGAAGAGCTTTATACGATTTTAAAAAAGAATTTAGAGGTGGGTGATATTGTTTTGGTTAAAGGTTTTCCTTTTGTAACTAAAACAGGTGAATTTAGTTTGCATGTAAGCGAAGTAAAACTCGCTACAAAAGCTATTGTTCCTTTACCTGAAAAATATCATGGATTAACAGATATTGAGCAAAGATATCGTAAACGTTATGTTGATATGATAATGAATGTCGAAGTTAGAAAAGATTTTTTAGTGCGTTCTAAAGTGGTGAGTTTAATCCGTCATTTTTTTGAAAATAAAGGCTTTTTAGAAGTAGAAACTCCTATGATGCATCCGATTGCAGGTGGAGCAAACGCTAAGCCTTTTGTAACTTTTCATAATTCTTTAGGCGTAGAAAGATTTTTAAGAATTGCTCCAGAACTTTATCTTAAAAGACTTATAGTAGGTGGTTTTGAGGCGGTTTTTGAAATCAATCGTTGTTTTAGAAACGAAGGTATGGATTTAACTCATAATCCCGAATTTACAACTATAGAATTTTATTGGGCCTATCATAATTATAAAGATTTAATGGATTTAACCGAAGAACTTTTTGCTTTACTTTTGGATAAACTTAATTTAGGAAAAACAATAGAATTTGATGGAAAAATGATAAATTTTTCCAAACCTTTTGAAAGAATAACCTATAAAGACGCACTTTGTAAGTATGGTGGTTTAGATAGGGATTTAATCGAAGATAAGGAAAAAATTCTTACTAAATTAAAAGCAGATGGTTTTGAAGCGAATGAAAAGCTTGAACTTGGACATTTGCAAGCTGAACTTTTTGACAATTATGTGGAAGAAAAATTGATCAATCCTACTTTTGTGATTGATTTTCCTATTTCCATAAGTCCTTTATCAAGACGTAGCGATGAGGATTCTCAGATTGCTGAGAGATTTGAGTTGTTTATTTGCGGAAGAGAATTGGCAAATGGTTTTAATGAGCTTAATGATCCTCTTGATCAATATGAGAGATTTTTAAAACAAATTGAAGCTAAAAATGCAGGCGATGAAGAGGCTTGTGAAATGGATGAAGATTTTGTAAATGCTTTGGGTTATGGAATGCCTCCAACGGCAGGGCAGGGCATAGGTATAGATAGACTTGTTATGCTTTTGACAAATAAAAAATCCATTCGTGATGTGATATTGTTTCCTGCAATGCGTCCATTAAAATCAGAACTAAAGGAGAAAGAATGAGTTTAGAAATGTTTGATAAAGAAATTTTTGATTTAACAAACAAAGAGTTAGAGCGTCAATGCGAAGGTCTTGAAATGATAGCGAGTGAAAATTTCACTTTACCTGAAGTAATGGAAGTTATGGGAAGTATCTTGACGAACAAATACGCAGAAGGTTATCCGGGTAAAAGATATTATGGTGGTTGTGAATTTGTTGATGAGATTGAAACTCTAGCCATTGAAAGATGTAAAAAACTTTTTAATTGTAAATTTGCTAATGTTCAGCCTAATTCGGGTTCTCAAGCTAATCAAGGTGTTTATGCGGCTTTGATTAATCCAGGTGATAAAATTTTAGGAATGGATTTAAGTCATGGTGGACATTTAACTCATGGCGCAAAAGTAAGTTCTTCAGGTAAAATGTACGAAAGTTGTTTTTACGGTGTAGAACTTGATGGAAGAATTGATTATGAAAAAGTAAGAGAAATTGCTAAAAAAGAAAAGCCAAAACTTATAGTTTGTGGAGCTAGTGCTTATGCAAGAGTGATTGATTTTGCTAAATTTAGAGAAATTGCCGATGAAATAGGTGCTTATCTTTTTGCTGACATAGCTCATATTGCAGGCCTTGTTGTAGCAGGCGAACATCCAAGTCCTTTTCCGCACGCTCATGTAGTGAGCTCAACTACACATAAAACTTTGCGTGGTCCAAGAGGTGGTATTATTATGGCAAATGATGAAGAGCTTGCTAAAAAAATTAATTCTGCGATTTTTCCAGGTATTCAAGGTGGTCCTTTGATGCATGTAATTGCTGCAAAAGCAGTAGGATTTAAATTTAATCTTAGCGATGAGTGGAAAGTTTATGCAAAACAAGTAAGAACCAATGCTCAGGTTTTAGCTAATGTTTTAATGGATAGAAAATTTAAACTTGTTAGCGATGGAACAGATAATCACCTTGTTTTAATGAGTTTTTTAGATCGTGAATTTAGTGGAAAAGATGCAGATTTAGCTCTTGGAAATGCAGGTATTACTGCAAATAAAAATACCGTTCCAGGAGAGATTAGAAGTCCTTTTATCACAAGTGGATTAAGACTCGGAACTCCAGCCCTTACTGCCAGAGGTTTTAAAGAAAAAGAAATGGAAACTGTGTCAAATTATATTGCAGATATTTTAGATGATATTAATAATGAAAAATTACAAGAGAATATTAAACAAGAATTAAAAAAACTTGCAAGTAATTTTATTATTTATGAAAGGGCTATGTTTTGATTTCACCAATGGATATGTCGCTAATTAAAATAATTGGCGATCATTATTATATAAGACGCGATAAAATTGTAAATAAAACTACACATAGAGGTCGCTTATTTTTTGATAAATTTGAAAGAGTTGATGCTCCTTTAAATTTAAATGTCATGAGAGAACACGCTGCTAAAAAAATTGTTGTCGCTCATGATTTAATAACAAAAGATAATAAAGTAGAAAATATTGTCTTTGATTATAATGGTTTTAATGCTGAAAGATTTTATCACCGTGCACAACTTATTTTAAGAGAAGAAGGTTTTATAAATTTCACAGCCTATAAGACTAAAACTCCAGGACATTTACATCTTTATATTCACAAAGGACACACGGCGTTAAACGAAGGTTATTCTTTAGCGTCTAAACTTTCAATGATGTTTGCAAGTAAAATGCCAGTAGAATGGAAGGTGTTTCCTAGTATGGATGTACCTAGAGAATTTAATATTTTAATATTGCCTTATGAGGTTTATCAAAAAGAACGAGGAAGTTCTTGGTCTAAGCACATGTAAGAAAGGACAAATTATGGAAAATCAAAAAAATGAATTTGATGATATTATTTTAGAAAAAAGTAATAAAAGTGAAAAAGTAAAAAAAATTCTTTTACGAGTTATTGCTTTAGTTATTTTGTTTTTAGCTATCATGATAGTTATGAAACTTATTAATGGTAGTGGTGATGAAAATACGCAAAATCAAAGTGTATTACCAAGTGAACCTATAGCAACTCAAGACAATAACAATGATACTTCTTTTGAAAGTATGCCAATTACAGATAATACTTCAGCAGAAGATCAATTTGAGGCATTAAGAAAACAATTTCAAGATGAACAAAATACAACTCAAAATACAACAACCTCTAGTTCAAATAACAATGATACTACAAATTTTGCTATGCCTGATCAAGAAGTTCCAGCAGAACCAACAGCAACTACTTCAGAAAATACCACTCCGCAAGCAAGTGCTCCCAAACAAGAAGTAAAACAAACTGCAAAACCTAAAGAAGAAGTAAAAAAACAAACAGCTGTAAAAAAAGAAAAAGAAAGCACAAAACAAACTCCTAAAAAAGAACAAAATGCAAATGATTTATTTAAAAATGTTGATGCTAAACCTGTACATCCAAGTGGTTTAGCATCGGGTATTTATGTGCAAATTTTCTCAGTAAGTAATTTGGATCAAAAATCAAAAGAACTTGCTTCTGTAAAACAAAAAGGTTATGATTATAAACTTTATAAAACTACAGTTGGAGGTAAAGAAATTACTAAGGTTTTAATAGGACCATTTGAAAAGGCAAATATTGCAGTAGAACTTGCTAAAATCCGTAAGGATATTGCAAAAGATGCTTTTTCTTTTACTTTAAAATGAAATTTTTAGCAGTTATAGGCGATCCTATTTCTCACTCTAAATCGCCTAGAATGCATAATAATGCTATTAAAGCCTTAGGGCTTGATAGTATTTATACACGCTATCATTTAAGAAATGCTAACTGTTTAAGAGAAGATTTTTTTAAATTAGGACTTAGTGGAGCTAATATTACTTTGCCTTTTAAGGAAAAAGCTTTAGATATTGCTGATGTGAAGGATGATTTTGCTAGAAATATTGGCTCTGCAAATACTTTATGCTTAAAAGAAGACAAAATTTACGCTTATAATACTGATGCTTTAGGTTTTTTAGAAGCTATTAAGGATTTTGATAATATAAAAAAAGCTTTGATTTTAGGTGCTGGAGGTACAGCTTTGGCACTTGCTTATACATTAAAACAAAAAGGCATAGAAGTGTATATAGCTAATCGCAGCAAAGAAAGATTTAAAGATTTTTTAGCTTATCGAACTTATCTTTATAAAGACTTGCAAGATTTTGATTTTGATTTGGTTATAAATTCAACTTCTGCTGGATTAAAAGATGAAAATTTACCTTGCGATAGGGAGCTTTTAGATAGAATTTTACCTAAAGCTAAATTTGCTTTTGAGGTAATTTATGGCAGAGAAACACCTTTTTATAGATTGTGTAAAGAGTATCATTTAAAAATTAAAGATGGACTTGATATGCTTTTATGGCAAGGGGTTTTTGCTTTTGAGCTTTTTTTTGAAATACAAGATAAAAGAGAGATGATAAAAAATGCAATGCAACAAGCATTGATTTTAAAGTAGAATGATAGTTATTTTTTTGTATGAGAAAATTTAATTTTCTCACAAGTTTTATCATTCAAATATTTCTACCCCATCTTGATTTTTACTTTGATTATTTTGATTTGTTGAAGATGGATTTGTAAGAATATTTTGCGTAGGTGTGTTTTCAATTGTATTATTTTGATTAAAATTTGTTTGAGGTAAGCTTTCTTCAAAGGTAGCATCGCCATCGAAACTATTAAAACTACTGTTTGTATTAGGTATAGTTTTGCCTATGTCTGTTGCTTTTGGAAGATTGTTATAAAGTGTATTTAATGTATTTTTATAAAAAGCTAAAAAACTTTTATCAATTTCAAAAGCAGGTTGCTCCAAACCTTTATTGAGTTGAGTTGGTACGGTGGAGATAGTAGTTTTAAACATATTAACCCCATCATCATTTTTAATAGGATAGTTAAGCGCAACTAAAGAATCCAGTTTGGTGCTGCTTGAAAGATTGGTTGAATTTTGTGGATTGTGTGCATCTATAAAATCTATTTTACCTTTAAAATTTATACCTAAATTGGATTTTACATAATCTCCACTCATAAAATTGCTTGTTTTTTGTGCATTTTTTTCTTCTGTATAAATACTGATTGAACTTTTAAGAGTGTAGTCTGGATTAGTAGTAACTATTTTATAGCCTTTTAGTTGAGCGATGGTTTTGATCTGCTCTTCTAAATTTTGTTTTAAAAGATCAATTTCTTTTTCTATGCGAATTTTAAGCACTGAATTTTCAAAATAATCAGAATAATTGTTATTTTGTTCTATATTAATAGGCTCAAGAGCAATGCTTACTCCAGAATCAATAGGTTCAACCTTTGTTGGAACTTGGGGTTTAAAATTTGGCATAGAAACATTGACAAAATTACTACTTGTACCCCCACAAGCTGCTAAAATTAACATACTACTAGCAAGTAAAATATATTTTTTCATTTTTTACCTTTATTTAATGTGTTTGTGTTAATTATAGCAAGTTAAAGTTTTTTTGTTATATTTTTATAAAAGAAAATTAGGAAAGATATATGGAATTTTGGCAGCATATTTATTCAAATTTTAATGTTATAGCTTTTAGCATCTTTGGTTTAAAGGTGCATTGGTATGGCATTATGTATGTTATAGCTTTGCTTTTGGCTTTGCTTTTGGCTAAATTTTTTGTAAGAAAATTTCAACTAGACATTAATGAAAAACATTTGGATAGTTATTTTATATGGGTTGAAATAGGGGTTATTTTAGGTGCAAGGCTTGGATATATTTTGATTTATGATGCAAATACTATGTATTATATTACTCATCCTTGGCAAATTTTTAATCCTTATATTAATGGTGAATTTGTAGGTATTCGAGGTATGAGTTATCATGGAGCAATTATAGGATTTTTGATAGCTACTTTATTGTTTTGTAAAAAATATAAAACAAATCCTTGGATTTTTCTTGATTTGGTTGCTTTAAGTGTTCCATTGGCTTATGTTTTTGGTCGTATAGGAAATTTTTTAAATCAAGAGCTTTTTGGTCGCATTACAAATGTGCCTTGGGGAATTTATGTTGATGGAGTATTGCGTCATCCATCGCAACTTTATGAAGCATTTTTAGAAGGTATTGTTGTTTTTATTATAGTTTATTTAGCAAGATTTAAGCAAAGTTTTCAAGGGGAATTGATTCTTGTTTATGCTGGTGCTTATTCATTGGCAAGATTTATATGTGAATTTTATCGCGAGCCTGATTTTGGTATGGGTTTTGTTTTATGGGGTATGAGTATGGGACAAATTTTAAGTTTTATAATGTTTATAACAGCTTTGTTAGTTTATATTTGTATAAAGTTTAAAAAAGTAAATATTTAATCTATCTTAAAGACTTTTGTAATATAATGAAATGGATTTTTTAATTTCTTTTTACAAAGGAGTAAAGATGCGTGAGCTTATCGAAGGTTATTTGGGTAAGAGCATTGAGGGCAAAAAAAGTAAAATGCCTGCGAAATTAGACTTTATCCAAAGCGCCTCAGGGCTTTTTTTAGGTCTTTTTATGTGGGTGCATATGCTTTTTGTTTCTACAATTTTAGTCAGTGAGGATTTTTTTAATTCTGTGGTACATTTTTTAGAATTAAAATTTGTTTACGATAATCCTGTTATGAGTTATCTTACTTCATTTTTGGCTGCCTGTGTTTTAGTGGTTTTTTTCGTTCATGCTTTACTTGCAATGAGAAAATTTCCTATTAATTACCGTCAGTATCAAATACTAAGAACACACAGTAAAAAAATGAATCACAGCGATACTTCGTTATGGTGGGTTCAAGCTTTTACAGGTTTTATTATGTTTTTCTTAGGTTCTGCTCATCTTATTTTTATTGTAACCAATGCAGATAAAATTAGTGGTGATATGTCAGGAGATAGGGTTGTAAGTCATTTTATGTGGCTTTTTTATGCTGTTCTTTTAGTGTGTGTTGAGCTTCATGGAAGTATAGGGCTTTATAGACTTTGTGTTAAATGGGGTTGGTTTGAAGGAAAAAATGTAAAAGAAAGTCGTAAAAAGCTTAAAACTGCTAAATGGATAATCAGTATTTTCTTCCTAGTTTTAGGTGTGTTAAGTCTTGCAGCATTTATAAAGATAGGTTATGAAAACTACCAAAATCAAACCCAAACTACTGCGATGATAAAAAACTACAATGGAGCAAATTATGAATATACAATATAGTGATGCTTTAGTAATAGGCGGAGGATTAGCAGGTCTTAGAGCGGCTATTGAAGTAGCAAAGAGTGGCCAAAGTGTAACACTTTTAAGTATTTGTCCAGTGAAGCGTTCTCACTCTGCAGCGGTGCAAGGAGGTATGCAGGCAAGTTTAGCAAATGGGGCAAAAGGTGAGGGTGATAATGAAGATCTTCACTTTGCAGATACAGTAAAAGGAAGTGATTGGGGCTGTGATCAAGAAGTAGCAAGAATGTTTGCTCAAACTGCGCCAAAAGCAGTGCGTGAGCTTGCGGCTTGGGGTGTGCCTTGGACTAGAGTTACCAAAGGTCCAAGAACTGTTGTAATCAATGCACAAAAAACTGTGATTGAAGAAAAAGAAGAAGCGCACGGGCTTATTAATGCTAGAGATTTTGGTGGAACTAAAAAATGGAGAACTTGCTATATCGCAGATGCAACAGGGCATTGTATGCTTTATGGTGTAGCAAATGAAGCTATTAAACATCAAGTAAAAATTATTGATAGAATGGAAGCAGTAAGAATTATCCATGATGGTAAAAAATGCTTAGGTGTGATCGCTAGAGATTTAACTAATGGACAACTTATTGCTTATATTGCAAGAGGAACCATGATAGCAACAGGGGGCTATGGTAGAATTTATAAGCAAACTACAAATGCAGTAATTTGTGAAGGAACGGGCGCAGCCATTGCTCTTGAAACAGGGCTTTGCAGACTTTCAAATATGGAAGCAGTGCAATTTCATCCAACTCCTATTGTACCAAGCGGTATTTTGCTTACTGAAGGTTGTCGTGGTGATGGTGGAATTTTACGTGACGTGGATGGATATCGTTTTATGCCTGATTATGAACCAGAGAAAAAAGAACTTGCAAGTCGTGATGTGGTAAGTCGTAGAATGATGGAACATATTCGTAAAGGCAAAGGTGTAAAAAGCCCTTATGGGGATCATTTATGGCTTGATATTTCTATATTGGGTCGTGCTCATGTGGAAAAAAATCTCCGTGATGTACAAGATATTTGCAAAACTTTCAATGGTATTGATCCAGCAGATGAAGGTCCAAAAGGTTGGGCGCCAGTTCTTCCAATGCAGCATTATTCTATGGGTGGAATTAGAACTAAACCAACAGGTGAAAGTCAATGGTTAAACGGACTTTTTGCTTGTGGAGAAGCAGCTTGCTGGGATATGCACGGATTTAATCGTTTAGGTGGAAATTCATGTGCTGAAACTGTTGTAGCAGGTATGATAGTGGGAGATTATTTTGCAGATTATTGTAAAAATAATGGTGAAGTAATTGACACAAATGTAGTAAAAGACTTCTTAACTAAAGAGTATCAATATTTAAAATCTTTAGTAGATAAAGAAGGTAAATATAATGTTTTTGAAATCAAAAACAGAATGAAAGAAATCATGTGGGATAAGGTGGCCATCTTTAGAACAGGTGAAGGTTTGAAAGAAGCAGTAGATGAACTTGAAAAACTTTATAAAGATTCTCAAGACGTTAAAGTACATTGTAAAGAACTTGATTGTGCAAATCCAGAGCTTGAAGAAGCGTATAGAGTGCCAAGAATGTTAAAAATAGCACTTTGTGTAGCTTATGGAGCGCTTTTAAGAACAGAAAGTCGTGGGGCGCATTATAGAGAAGATTATCCAAAAAGAGATGATTTAAATTGGATGAAAAGAACCAATACTTTTTGGGTAGAAGGCGAAACCTTACCACGCATAGAATACGAAGAGCTTGATATTATGAAAATGGAAATTCCACCAGCATTCCGTGGATATGGAGCTAAAGGAAATATTATAGAAAATCCTTTAAGTGAAAAACGCCAAGCTGAAGTGGATGCTATCCGTGAAAAAATGGAAGCTGAAGGCAAAGGTCGTTATGAAATTCAAAATGCTTTAATGCCTTATGAATTGCAAGCTAAATATAAAGCACCAAACCAAAGAATAGGAGTTGATTATGAGTAGAAAATTGACAATAAAGGCATTTAAATATAATCCTTTAAGCAAAATTTCTAAACCACATTTTGTGACTTATGAGCTTGAAGAAACTCCTTTTATGACAGTTTTTGTATGTTTGACTTTGATCCGTGAAAAAATGGATGCGGATCTGAGTTTTGACTTTGTTTGTCGTGCAGGGATTTGCGGATCTTGTGCAATGATGATTAATGGAGTGCCAAAACTTGCTTGCAAAACTTTAACTAAAGATTATCCTGATGGAGTGATAGAGCTTATGCCTATGCCTGCATTTAGACATATTAAAGATTTAAGCGTGAATACAGGCGAGTGGTTTGAAGACATGTGTAAGCGTGTTGAAAGCTGGGTGCATAATGAAAAAGAAACTGATATTTCTAAACTTGAAGAACGCATTGAGCCAGAGGTTGCGGATGAAACTTTTGAACTTGATCGTTGTATAGAGTGTGGAATTTGTGTAGCTTCTTGTGCAACTAAACTTATGCGTCCAAATTTCATAGCTGCTACAGGACTTTTAAGAACAGCTAGATATTTACAAGATCCGCATGACCATAGAAGTGTGGAAGATTTTTATGAATTAGTGGGCGATGATGATGGTGTTTTTGGTTGTATGTCATTGCTTGCTTGTGAAGATAATTGCCCTAAAGAATTACCTTTGCAAAGTAAAATTGCTTATATGAGAAGACAACTTGTGGCTCAAAGAAATAAATAAATCTTTCCCCTTTTTAAGGGGAAGATTATGAAAGAATTATTCCAAAAAATTTGGCAAAATGAACTCCAATTTTTAAATTTTGATGCTAAATTTCAAAATAAAAGCAAACTTGATACGGCCGAGTGTGCGATTATTTTAAGTGTCAATAAAGACAATTATGAAAGATATTTTCTCTTAAAAGAATTTCAAGAGCTTTGCAAAAAAATTGATTTAAGAGTGGATATTTTTAGTATACAAAATGCTCAAATTTGTATTTTAAATCTTTTTAAATCAGGTTTTATTTCAAAGCAAGATTTGCTTAAGGCTCTAAAAATTTTAGAAAAAATTTCAAAAAATACTGAAATATTTGATTTTATTTCACAAGAAAAAGTTCAAAGTATAGATCAAAAAGCTTTATTTCAAAATGATTTTAAAGAATTAAACGCCATTAATTTGGAGCTTCAAAAGCTAAGTTTTGATGAAAATTTAAAATCAAGACTTCAAAAAACTTTGGAAAAAATTCAAAATTTAGAGTTTAATATAGCCATCACTGGCGTGATGAATGCAGGAAAATCAAGTCTTTTAAATACTCTTTTAAAAGAAGATTTTTTAGGGGTTTCAAACATACCTGAAACAGCTAATTTAACAGTATTAAGCTATGGTAAGAGTGAAGAAGCAAGGATATATTTTTGGGATAAAAAAGAATGGCAAAATATACTTGAAAGTTCGCACTTTAATGCAGATTTAAAAGAATTTATTGACAAGCTGGATAAGAGTGTAAATATAGAGGATTTTATCAAAGATAAACCTTTAATACAAAATATCGCACTTTGTGAGCTTAAAAATTTCAGTTCAGCTAAAAATAAAATTTCAGCTTTAATTAAAAAAATAGAAATTAAAAGTCATTTAGATTTTTTAAAAAATAATATTTCTATAGTTGATACTCCAGGGCTTGATGATGTTGTAGTTCAAAGAGAAATTGTTACAAATGAGTATCTTAGAGAAAGTGATTTTTTAATTCATTTAATGAATGCTTCTCAAAGCTTGACTCAAAAGGATGCGGACTTTTTGGTGCATTGTCTTTTAAACTCAAGGCTGAGTAAGTTTTTAATTGTTTTAACTAAAGCGGATTTGTTAAGCAAAAAGGATTTAGAAGAAGTCATTGTTTATACCAAAGAAAGCTTAAAATCAAGACTTGTGGATTTAGATGAAAATTTGGTGGAAAAGATTGATTTTTTATGTGTGAGTGCTAAAATGGCAAGTGATTTTTATAAGGGTTTAGCGCCTAAGGAAAGTTTGCAAAAAAGTGGTATGCAAGAATTTGAAAACTATCTTTTTAACGAGCTTTATGCAGGAGAAAAAAGTAAGATTGCCTTAAGAGCTTACAAAAAAGAATTACATTTAGAGCTTAAAAATATTCTAAGCGAATATGAAATGCAAAATCGTCTTATTAAGGAGAATAAACAAGGTGTAAGTGAAGAAAATCAAAAGCTTTTACTTGAACTTCAAAAGCAAAATACCTTGTTAAAAGAAGCACAAGATGAAATTTCAAATTCCATTGCAAAACTTAAAAATATAGATAGTGGCATAGATAATCTTGTTTTACTTTTGGCTAAAAAATTAAAAGAACGCTTGATAGATGAGTTTAAATATCTGAAAAATAATGCACAAAAGCTTAATCTTTCTCGTATTTTAAATATAGTTGATATTACTACAAAAGATGGAATTAATGATATTTTAAGAGAAATTAAATTTGAAAATATTAAAAAAATCGAGGAGCTTAAAACAAATTTATCTTTAAAATATGATTTTTTAAAAGATGATTTTGATAATGGTTTTGAAGGTTTTAAAGATGGAATTTCAAAAAATATAGATAGTATTTTTCAAAGCGAAAAATTTGCACTTTTAAGATTGAAAATTGAAAAATTAAGCAATCTAAAATCAGATTTATATGAGCTTGAAACGAATTTAGATACGGTTATTTTTGATACTTTTAAAGAATTTAAAATGAGCGAAATTTTAAACTCTTTAAATATCAATGAAGCATTTTTTGAGTTTTTAAATGATAAATTAAAACATTATGAAAAAAATCAAAAATCAAAATTAGAAAGTCTTGAAAAAGTTTTACAGAGTCTGAAAAATCAAGATATTAATATTTTAAATTCTTTTGAAGAAAATTTAGAAAAAATTGAAAAATTAAAACAACTTGAAATGGGGCTTTTAAATGCAGATTAATCTTTTAAATGATTTTATAAAAGCCTATGAAAATACTTATAGTGTGAGTTTTGATGATAGCTTTAAAGGGCGTATTCAAGAGCTTTGCAAGGAACTTAACGAGCCTTTTATGCACGCAAGTTATGCTTTAGAAAATGAATTAAAAGAGCTTGTGTTTTCTTTGGATAAGAATGTTAATATCGCTATTATAGGGCAGTTTTCAAGTGGTAAATCAAGTTTGCTAAATTTGATCTTAGGGTGTGATTGTTTGCCTACGGGTGTTGTTCCTGTTACTTTTAAACCTACTTTTTTACGCTATGCAAAAGAATATTTTTTAAGAGTAGAATTTGAAGATGGAAGTGATATTATCACAAATATAGAAAAATTAGCCTTTTATACGGATCAAAGAAATGAAGTAAAACAAGCAAAAAGTTTGCATATTTTTGCACCCATTCCTTTACTTGAAAAAATCACTCTTGTAGATACTCCAGGTTTAAATGCAAATGAAAATGATACTTTAACAACTCTTGATGAGCTTAAAAATATTCATGGGGCGATTTGGTTAAGTTTGATTGATAATGCGGGTAAAAAAAGTGAAGAAGATGCCATAAAAGCAAATTTAGAACTTTTAGGAGAAAATAGCATTTGTGTATTAAATCAAAAAGATAAATTAAACACAGAAGAGCTAGATAATGTTTTAAATTATGCAAAAAGTGTGTTTTTAAAATATTTTAATGAGCTTATTGCTATTTCTTGCAAAGAAGCCAAAGATGAGCAAAGCTATGAAAAATCTAATTTTCAATCTTTGCTTGATTTTTTAACTCAGCTAGATACAACAGCTTTAAAAGAAAAATTTGTTAAAAGAAAAATTTTAAATTTATGCGAAATTTTAGAAGATGAAAACCAACTTTTTGTAGGTATTTTTGATCGTTTATTAAATCAATTTCAAAGTTATGAAAAGCATTTACTTTTAGCGTATGAAAATTTTTTAAAAGAGATTGAAATTTTAAACCATCAGATTTTAGAACAGCTTAAAAGCATTAGCGAAAGAATTTCTAGTGAAATTTTTGCAAGTGTTAAGGAAAAAGATGCTTATTTTTACAAAGAAAGCAAAGGATTTTTAAAGAAAGATTTATACACAAGATATGATTATAAAGCGCCTTATATTTCAAGCGACGATGCTTTTTTGGCGATGTTTTATAATAGTGATGTGATGAGTAAAGAGTTTAAAAAAATCAAAAATGAACTTTATAAATCTTTTGAAGAAATCAAGATGAAATTAAAAGATTTTATAAACATACTTGAAAGAGAAATTTTGCTTTTTAAAGCAGAATTTTCAAACATACAAAAAGATCACATTTTCCAAAGTGATAAAAATTTTAGTGAATTAAGAGCTTTTTGTAATGCAAGCGATGAGTACTTTTTGAAAGATTTTAAAGAGCTTTTATTTAAAAGTATTTTAGAGCTTGATTTATTTTTTGAAAAATTAAATCTTAAGGCTTTTACAAATTATGAAAATGCTACAAAACTAAGCCTTGCATTTTTTAGTCGTAAAATCAATGAAAGCCGTGTTCTTTATGAGCTTGATAGTTCTGAATTTGTACTTTTTTATCCTAAAAAAAGCGAAATTTATGAAAGAGTTTTAAATGAATTAAATGTTTATGAGTTTGAAGCTTTGCTTATTAATAAGCCTATTCTGATAAAAATTGCAAAAAATTTCTTAGAACAAAGTCAAAATTTAATCCAAGAAAAAAATAAATTTTTAGATCTTAAAAAAGCAGAACTTCAAAAAAGAAGAGCACAGATTTTAAATGTTAGAGAAAATATAAAGGAAGATTGATGAGAATATTTTTAGCTTTATTTTTATTTTTTAATTCATTATTTGCATTAAGTGAGCTAGAAGAGGGTTTAAAACTTTACGAGGCAAATAAATTTGATAAAGCTTATGAAATTTTTAAGAATCTTTGCGAAAAAGATATTTCTAAAGCTTGTTTTTCTTTAGCTTTTATGCATGAGAGTGCTAAGGGTGTGAGTAAGGATTTAAATCAAGCTTATAAATTTTATGATAAAGCTTGTAAATTGGGTTTAGCAAATGCGTGTTCTAATATGGCTTTGCTTTTGCAAAATCAAGGTTATAAAAATGAAGCTCTTTTGGCTTTTAATAAAGCTTGTGCTTTAGGAGAATCGTTAAGTTGTAATAATATAGCTTTATTTTATGAAAAAGAAAAAGATGGACAAATGGCTTCAAGTTTTTATAAAAGATCTTGTGATTTAAAAAATGCAAGAGCTTGTTATCAGTTAGGATCTTTATATGATAAAGGAGAGCTTGTTAAGGCAAGTGTAAAATCTGCCCTTGCTTTTTATTCTAAATCTTGCACTTTAGGTTTTAGTGAGGCTTGTTATTTGTTAGGACGCTATAATCAACTAGAAAAACAAGATCTAACAAAGGCAAAAAGATATTTTGGCATGGCTTGTGATCAAAAACATCAAGAAGCTTGTGCAGCTTATAAAGAACTTAATTCTAAAGATATAGAGCTTTATTAAAAGTTCTATTTTCATTACTTTCAAAGATATACTTAAATAAAATTAAGAATAACACAAAATTTATCGCTTTTTAAAGTTAAATTTATATTAATAGGACTAATATAGTCTTGTTTAAATTATTATCAAGGAGAAGTAATGCAAGACAATATTATTGATCGCAGAAGCTTTTTTAAACTAGGGCTTCTAGGTGGTTCTGTAGTAGCAGCTAGCACTATAGGTGGCGGTGCTGTTTTAAAGGCAGCAGAACTTACGCATTCGCATCAAGCTTCACAAGGAAAATCAAATAAAATTAGAGGTAGAATGTTTTTTCAAACTCAAACTGAATTTGATACCTTAAGTGCAGCCTGTGAAAGAATTTATCCTAAAGATGAGCAAGGAGAAGGAGCTATAGGTTTAGGCGTGCCTTATTTTATCGATAATCAGCTAGCTAGTGCTTATGGTTATAATGATAGAGAATATATGCAAGGGCCTTTCATGGAGGGCAAAGCCGAACAAGGTTATCAAACCCCTATGCAACGCAAAGATATTTTTTTAGAAGGCGTGCATGCTCTTGAAGAAAATGCTCAAAAGCGTTATAAAAAATCTTTTTCTTTGCTTAAAGGTGGAGATCAGGATAAAATTTTAAGCGATTTTGAAAAAGGAAAAATTCAAACTACAGGTTTTAAATCTTCTTATTTTTTCACACTTTTAAGAGATATGACAGTAGCTGGAGTTTTAGCTGATCCAATTTATGGCGGAAATGATAATAAAAATGGTTGGAGAATGATGCAATATCCAGGCGCACAAATGAGCTATGTGGATAAAATTGCAAGTGATGAATTTTTTAACATTGAACCTATGGGTTTAGCAGATATGGAGAGTTAAAATGGCTGAAGTATTAAAAAAAGTAGATGTGCTAACAGTTGGAGCAGGATGGACTGGAGGTATAGTGGCTGCAGAGCTTACTAAAGCAGGTTTGAATGTACTTAGTTTAGAACGCGGACATATGCAAAGTACTGAAAATTTTAATTTTATCCATGATGAGTGGAGATACGGGATTAATTATGGTTTGATGCAAGATTGCTCAAAAGACACTGTGACTTTTCGCCATGATCCTAGTGGTTTAGCCTTACCTTATCGTAAAATGGGTTCGTTTTTATTGGGTAATAATGTTGGCGGTGCAGGGGTGCATTGGAATGGTTGGACTTTTAGGTTTATGCCTTATGACTTTGAAATTCAAACCCTAAGCAAACAAAGATATGGTAATAAATTAGGTAATGATTATACCTTGCAAGATTGGGGCGTGACTTATAAGGATATGGAGCCTTATTATGATAGATTTGAAAAAACCTGTGGGGTATCAGGTGAACCAAATCCTTTAGCGGAAAAAATGGGAGCTTTTAGATCCAGTCCTTATCCACAAGAACCTCTTGAAAATACTAAAATGCTTAAACGATTTGAAAGTGCAGCAAAAAGTTCAAATTTACACACTTATCGTTTGCCAGCTTCAAATTCTAAAGGTGGCTATACAAACCCTGATGGTCAAGATTTAGCTCCTTGTCAATACTGTGCGTATTGTGAGCGTTTTGGTTGTGAGTATGGCGCAAAAGCAAGTCCTTTAAATACAGTAATTCCAAAGGCTATGAGCACAGGTAAATACACCATACGTACTTATAGCAATGTAACGCAAATTCTTAAAAAAGACGGAAAAGTAACAGGGGTGAAATTTGTCGATACTAGAACGATGAAAGAGTATATCCAGCCTGCTGATATAGTTGTGCTTACAAGTTATATGTTTAACAATGCTAAGCTTTTAATGGTAAGCAACATAGGTGAGCAATACGATCCAAAAACAGGTAAAGGAACTTTAGGTAGAAATTATTGTTACCAAATGAATATGGGTACAACAGCTTTCTTTGATGAGCAATTTAACACCTTCATGGGTTCAGGTGCTTTAGGAACTACGAGTGATGATTTTAACGGAGATAATTTTGATCATTCTAAGGAAAAATTCCTTCATGGAGCTATGATTTATAGCGTTCAGCTTGGAACTCGCCCTATACAATCAGCCCCACTTCCAGCAGGAGCTCCAACTTGGGGTGCTGAATTTAAAAAAGCATTAAACTATAATTTCACAAGAGCTATTACCGTAGCAGGACAAGGTGCTTCTTTGCCTCATAAGAATAATTATTTAAGTCTTGATCCAACTTATAAAGATGCTTTTGGTATGCCACTTTTACGCTTAACTTATAATTTCACCGATCAAGATAGAGCTTTGCATAAATTTATCACAGATAAAACAGCTGAGGTAGCAAAAAGAATGCAAGGAGTAAAATCAATTAAAAAAGGCGCTTATCTTAAGGATTATAGCGTTGTACCTTATCAATCTACTCATAACACAGGTGGAACAACAATGGGTGCAGATAGAGAAACTAGTGTGGTTAATACTTATTTACAACACTGGGATGCGGATAATCTTTTTGTTGTAGGAGCAGGAAATTTCCAACACAATAGTGGATATAATCCAACTGATACTGTGGGAGCTTTGGCTTATCGCTGTGCTGAAGGTATTTTAAAATATCATAAAAGTGGAAAAAGCTTAGCTTGATAATAACTTGAGAGTTTTTGAAAACTCTCAAGATTATAAATTTTTAATTTTCTTCCGATATAGTATATAATATCAAGGAAGGCGAAAATGATTAATGGTACAAATTCTTATTCAAACTATAATTATACAAAAAGGCAAATGTAGTCTGCTCTTGGTGGTTGGAATCCAAGATTATTTTAATAAAATATCATAAAAAAAGGGTTTTCTATGGTAAATTTTGATACTCAATATACAAATATCAATTATCTAAATAATAACACAAGCAATAAAAAAGCTGTGCTTAAAAATGATGATGATGCTTATTATGAATCCATAATAAAAAAATTTGGAGATCTTGAAAAATTTAAAGAAGAAAATGGCTATAATGGATCTGCTGATGTAAAAGAAGTAGAAAACTCTTTATATAAAAGATATATGGAAGATAAACTAAGCAAGGATGAAATAAAAATACTTAATAAATTTGGCACAGACTATCTTACAGAAGGCGTAGATTTGTCCGCACTTCATAGACGAAAAGTTGATCTTTTAAAAACTCTTACAAGTATGAATGAATTTGAGAAAATATGGGGTGCTGAAAGGGCACAAAGGGAAAAACAATTTTTTAATGAACTTGGTAAGCCACTTACTCAAGAAGATATAGATAGGTTCTTAACTAATAAAAACAATCAAAAAGAAGACAAAGAAACTTTCAAACCTATACAAGCAGAAAGTAAAAACAAAGAAACTTACAAAGATGATAGTAAAATGAATGAGCTTGTAAAAAAACTATTAGAAGGTAAATTTAGCACTAGTAAAGAATTAGAACTTCTTTTTGGTGTGAAATTTAGTGATGATGCAGGAGAATTTAACAAAATCCTTTCTTTAAATTCTGCACCAAAAAGTATAGATATTAAGGCTTGATAATGCAAAAATTTAAATTATAAAAAAGGATAAAAAATGTTAAATATCTTAACATATAAATTCAAGCCATCATTTTCATAAGGAAATTTTTTATTTAAATTAAGAATTTTAAGATGCGATGTTGAATTTAATGTCGTTATTTTGTGAGTTTTGTTGATAAGTTTTGGCTATGAAATTTTTAAAATCTTTATCAAAATTTGAATTTTTATCGTTGTTTTTTGAATCTTTATCTGTTTTTTCTAAGCTATTTTCTGAATTTTTGTCATCTTTTTCTTTATTTTCTTCTTCTTTTTCTTTGGCTTCCTCGGCTTTAAGCTTCATTGCTTCAGCTCTTGCTTCAAATTCCATTTTTGAAGCATTTGCTGCAACTTTATAGTCTTGCGGGCTAGGATCAGCAGGAGCCATAGCTGCTGCTGCGATTTGTCTTGCATTGGCTATAGTTTCTTCTGGTGTGTTTCCTTTTTGCATGCTGATAGGAACTTCGCCCGCTGTAGCATACATTTGATTATCAGGGCCTCTTGTATAAGTAAAACTTGCAGCACCTGCTAAGCCGCCGCCCGCAGCTTGATGTGCAGCTTCATGAGCTTTTACATTTCTATCGATACTTTGAAGTTCGCGAACTTGAGCTACTTCTTTTTGGCTTAGCTCTACGCCATTAACCATTTGGGTTTGTTCGCCATTTTTTTCTTTATCATCTTTATTTTCACTAAGATTTTTTTCATCTTTTTGAGTGGAATCGGATTGATTTGTTTTATCAAAAGAAGGTTTGCTAGAGTAGTAATCATAAGAGTTATAACTTGAACTAATTTGCATTTATCCTCCTTTTTGTTTTTTAAATTTTAGGAATTTTAACGCATTTTGACTTAAAAATTTGATAAATTTTGTAAAATAATCATAAATACAATTTCAAAGGAATGTAATGATTTATGAAAATGATTTGATTTATATAGAGAAAGAGGAGGCTCAAGTGCCTTGGCTTAAAATTTTTACTAAAGAAATTTATAAAGAATTTAGCGATTGTCCTTTAGAGTTGCAAAAAGAACTTTTTGAAAAAATTTTACTTTGTGAAAAGGCTATGATAGAATTTTACAAACCTGAAAAAATCAATATCGCCTCTTTTGCAAATTATGTGCCAAGGGTGCATTTTCATGTTATGGCAAGATTTAAAGAAGATGCGTTTTTTCCTGAGTGTATGTGGGGAAAACAGCAAAGAGAAGCAATAAAGCTTGATTTGCCTAAATTTGAAGAATTTGTAAAATTTTTAAATAGTAAAATTTTTTAATTTTTATTAATGATTTGTTATGTTTTATCTAATAAAATTTTTATATTGAAAATTACTATAAAAAAGGAAAAAAATGAAAAAAGTTTTATTAAGTTCATTGGTTGCGGTGTCTTTGTTAAGCACAGGTTTGTTTGCTAAAGAATATACTTTAGATAAAGCACATACAGATGTAGGTTTTAAAATCAAACATTTACAAATTAGCAATGTAAAAGGAAATTTCAAAGATTATTCTGCGGTGATTGATTTTGACCCTGCGAGTGCTGAATTTAAAAAGCTTGATGCAACTATAAAAATCGCATCTGTAAATACAGAAAATCAAACAAGAGATAATCACTTACAGCAAGATGATTTTTTCAAAGCAAAAAAATATCCTGATATGACTTTTACAATGAAAAAATATGAAAAAATCGATAATGAAAAAGGTAAAATGACAGGAACTTTAACTATAGCTGGAGTTTCTAAAGATATCGTTTTAGATACTGAAATCGGCGGTGTAGCTAAAGGCAAAGATGGAAAAGAAAAAATAGGCTTTTCTTTAAATGGAAAAATCAAACGCTCTGATTTTAAATTTGCAGCAAGTACTTCAACTATTACTTTAAGTGATGATATTAATTTAAATATCGAAGTTGAAGCAAACGAAAAATAATTTTTTAGTCTAAGAGTCTTGCTCTTAGACTTTGTAAATTTTTATCCAAATTTTCTTCACTTTCTTGCCAAATCAATTTAAAATCCGGTTTAAAATTTTCATTTTCTAAATTAAATTCCGTATTTTTTAAGGTGGATTCTAAAAAAGCAAGATGATTTAAAGCTTGATTTTTGTCATTAAAAATTAAAATAAAATCATTGTCTACGATGAAAATTTTTGTTTTGAAGCGTTTTAAAATTTTTGCAATTTGTTTTAAGATGAGTTTGGTGTAGCTTTCTTTAGTGTCTTTTAGTTCATTAAAATGAAGCAAGGCAATGATATAGTTGTTTTTTCCCTTTGTAAAGCGTGTAAGGCTTTTTTCATTAGGTAGTTTTGTTAAGGTGTCAAAAAAAGCCAATCTATAAGCGTGATTTAAAAGATAAAAACAAAAAACTAAACTTGCAAATTCAAAATACCTTATTCCTGCTCCTTCTTGGAATAAAAACTGAAAATATGCAGCAAAAAATGCGATAATAAGATAATATTCTTTAGTTTTAAAGGTTTTGATAAAAATGAGTATTAAGCCGACTAAAAAAAATAAAATTCCTAATTCACTTACAGGTTTAAAAAAATTTAATGCAATAAAATGGAATTCTAAACCAGCGCTATTAAAAGTAGTATTTCTAGGTAAAATGATGCTTAAAACGCCTATAAAAATAAGGGTTGTAATTGAAGCGATATTTTTTTTACTTAAAATTAAAGCATGGTGTTTTCCAAGGCAAAATAGAGTAAAAATCATAGGTAAAAACAAAGCCACAAATAAATTAGCTTGAAAAAAACTTGTATAAAAATAAGGCAACTTAGCTCCTAATAGCACTAAAGTTAAAAAGAAAATTCTTGAATTTTTAAAGTAAAAGGATAATACAAGTGCTGAAATTTCAAAAATAAAACTCAATGATATTAAAAAATCTAATAAAAACATTTCAAATCCTTGATTTTAATAAAAGTGATAATTGTATAGAAAAAAGCTTAAAAGTGGACTTTATTTAAATTTAGCAATCTCATCTTGTATAGTTTGTTCTATATGAAGTAATTCTTCATGAGTTTTTTTACTATTTTCTAAAAGTTCATCAAATTTAAAGCCAAGCATAACAATACGATATAAATTGGGTTTATATTTTCTCCAATTATATAAAGTGCTAACATCAATGTCTAGTTCATATGCCATATCACGCTTGCTCTTTTTTGTCATTTTTTACCTTAAAAATTTAGCCTTTAAAAAATTTTACATTAAAATTTCTTTATTAAAAACACTTGAAATATTCAATCTTTTATATAAAATATATTTAATATTTCAATATTAATTAAGTTATAGTATGGAATAATTCGAGATATTTTTTAATTTTCAAGGAGTAGTTATGGATTTCAATTCGGTTCTTTTCAGCATTGGCGATAAATTGCCAAAAGATGCAACATCTACCGTGATGCTAAAAGAGAAATTTGATCGCTTAAATGAGGATAAACAAAAAGAAGTAGTAGCACAGCTTCCAATGATAAAGCTAAAAAGTCCCGCTCTAGTATTTTGGGTAGGGACTTTTTTATTTGGTGCTTTTGGAGTGGGTCGTTTTATGATAGGAGATTGGGTTTTAGGGCTTATACGCTTGGGAATTACAATTGTAGCTATGTTTTGCGGTATTTTAATGATTACATATAGTGCTTTAGGGATAATATATGGTTTGTTGTGGCTTGTTAATTGGATTTGGTGGATTGTAGATATGTTTTTAGTGGGTAAAAAATTAAGAAAACAAAATTTTGAAAAGATTGCAAATATTATACAATAATTTCGAGTTTTTATGAAAAATAATCAAAAATAAGTTTGCAAAATATTTTTATCAAGTTTTTAGTAAATTTTGTTTTTGTGACAAGTGAGGTTTAGAATTCTTAAGCAATAAAGAAAATTGCTTTTAAATATTTTGTCTGTTGCTCCAAATATTGCACAGGTTTTTTTAGAGATTACAAGTAAAATGGTGAACTTGGTACAGATGAAGAGAAACTAAAATATTATTTAGGTGAACAAAAAAGGAGGAAATTAATGAAATGTTTTAATGCGAAATTTATGTTTGTTGGAATTTTGGCAGTATTTTTGAGTGCTTGTAGTAGCGGTATTCCAAAATGTAGTGATCAAGATGTACAAAATGTTTTAACTGAGATTATTTTAGAACACAATTTTGGTAGATTTTCTGAGGTTGATCGTAAAAAGTTGAAATTTACTTATAGCGGTTTTATGAGCGATTTAACCGATAAGGAAAGTAAAACACAGTATTGTAAAGCTCAAGTAAAAGCAAATGGAAGTATTGATTCTCGCCCTTACAAATGGGATGCTTGGATCGAGTATTTTGCTAGATATACTGATGATGGTATGGTATATGTAGAAATTACCAGATAACTTTTTAAGGCAAAAATGCCTTAAAAAGTTAATTTTGAGGAGACTGGATATGGACTATAATGTTTTTCTTTTAAATATACAAGATAAAATAAATCAAGAAGATTTTTTCAATTTAAAGCTTAAGTTTGAACAATTACAAAATAAAAAAGAAGCTTTATCAAATTTGGTATTTTTAAGACTTCAAGATCCTATAAAACCTTTAATTATGAGTATGATATGTGGTTTTTTAAGTTTAGGTTGGTTGGCAATCGATAGATTTATGATAAAAGACTATGCATTAGGAATATTGCGTATAGTATTATCTTTATTTCCTTGTGTGTTATTTTTGATACTAGGAATTAGCTATGAAAATGATTCTAACTTGGATATTTCTGAAATTTTTTTCGGGTTGTTTGGAATTTTTCTATTATTGGGCATTATTTGGTGGGGAGTAGATTTATTTTTAGTCTATAAAAAAATTAAAAAACAAAATTATAATAAAATTATAGAATTTATTTTTAACTATCAAAAAATTTAATTTTAAAATTAAAAATTCAAGCCTTTTTCGCTACAATTTCTTAAAAATTTTTATAAGTAAAAAATTAAGGAAAATCATGGTTGAAGTAAAAAATCTTACTATGCGTTTTGCAAATCAGCTTTTATTTGAAAATGTTAATTTAAAGCTTGTTCGAGGGCAAAGATACGGACTTATTGGTGCTAATGGTGCGGGAAAATCGACTTTTTTAAAAATTCTTTCAGGAGAAATTGAGTCGAGTAGTGGTGAAATAGTATTTGATGAAGGTTTAAAAATCGCAGTTTTAGGACAGGATCAATTTGCTTTTGAAAACTACACCATCAAAGATGCGGTGATGTGTGCAAATAAGCGTTTATATGAGGCTTTAAAAGAAAAAGAAAAGCTTTATATGAGCGAGGAATTTACAGATGAGATCAATGAGCGTTTAGGTGAGCTTGAGATAATAACGGCTGAAGAAGATCCAAATTATGATTGTGAAACGCGTTGTGAAAAAATTTTAAGTTCTTTAAAGATTAAAGATTTCGATGCTTTAATGAGCACCTTACAAAGTGCGGATAAATTTAAAGTCTTACTAGCTCAAGTTTTATTTTTGGGTGCGGATGTACTTTTTTTAGATGAGCCTACAAATAATCTTGATTTAGAGGCGATTTCTTGGCTTGAAAATGAACTTTTAAGACATGAAGGGACTTTGGTTGTCATCTCTCATGATAGGCATTTTTTAAATAAAATTTGCACAAGAATTTTGGATGTGGATTTTAAACAAATTCGTGATTTTGCGGGAAATTACGATGATTGGTATATGGCTTCAACGCTTTTGGCAAAACAAGCTGAGCTTAAACGCGATAAAACCTTGAAAGAAAGAGAAGAATTAGAAAATTTCATTCGCCGTTTTAGTGCGAATGCTTCTAAGGCAAAACAAGCCACAAGCCGCGCTAAGGCACTTGAAAAACTAGAGCTTGAAGAGATTAAAATTTCAAGCCGTAGAGATCCTAGCATAGTTTTTAGAACCAATCGTGAAATAGGTAATGAAGTTTTAGAATTTAAAGGTATAGGCAAGGCTTATGATAAACAACTATTTTCAAATTTGGAGCTAAAAATAGAAAAAAATGATAAAATCGCTTTGATTGGGGCAAATGGTGTGGGCAAAAGTACTTTGGCAAAAATCATCGCCCATGCTATAAGTCCAGATAGTGGATTTATACATCTTGGGGTAACTATAGAGCTTGGATATTTTCCTCAAGATACAAGTAATTTAATTTGTGAAAATTTGAAACTTTACGAATGGCTTATGAGTGAAAAATTTAAAGATCTAGATGAAATCCGCAAGTGTTTAGGTAGAATGCTTTTTAGTGGCAGCGATCAAGAAAAAATAGCAGCAAGTTTAAGTGGGGGCGAAAAACATCGTTTAATGCTTTCTCGTTTGATGCTAGAGCGTCCAAATTTCTTGCTTTTAGACGAACCTGATAACCATTTAGATCTTGAAAGTATTATTGCATTAGGCGAAGCTTTGTATAATTTCAAGGGTGTAGTGCTTTGTATCAGCCACGATAGGGAGTTAGTTTCTGCTTTTGCTAATAGAATTTGGCATTTAGAAAATGGTAAGCTTACAGATTTTCGTGGAACTTATCAAGAATTTTTAGGAGAAAATGATGGCTAAATTTAGAATTCAATACAGCGCAGGTTTTGGGCATTATACACAAAATCACAAGGGTTTTGGGCCTACGATTTATATAGAAGAAGTGGTAGAGTTTGATAATGGCAAGGATTATTTTGACTATATAGATTTTTATAAAACTTATTCAAAGAGCGATGATACTTATTTTCATATCAGTTTTTTAGAAGATAGACCTCTAAGCGATAAAGAAATCACGATTCGCAATGAATACCGCAAAATGCGTGATGAAAACTGTAAAAAAGCCAAGGAAGAATTTATAGCCAATAATGAGCTTGATGTGGAGCATTTGCCTACTCATCATGATTGAAAAACATTAATTTTTGCATAAAAAAGGAACACTTTTTGCTTGTATAGTTTTTGCATATTTTGAAAGGAGAAAACTATGCAGGTAAATTATAGAACGATCAGCTCGTATGAATACGATGCTATTAGTGGTCAGTATAAACAGGTGGATAAACAGGTTGAAGATTATTCTTCATCTGGAAATTCTGATTTTATGGATATATTAAATAAGGCGGATGAGAAGTCAAGCGGAGATGCTTTAAATTCTAGCAATAGTTTTCAAAGCAATGCGCAAAACTCAAATTCAAATTTAAGTAATTATGCTCAAATGTCAAATGTTTACGCTTATCGTTTTAGACAAAATGAAGGCGAGTTGTCTATGAGAGCTCAAAGTGCTAGCGTTCACAATGATCTTACACAACAAGGTGCAAATGAACAAAGTAAGAATAATACTTTGTTAAATGATTTATTGAACGCAATTTAATCAAAAGCTCCATTTTGGAGCTTTTGTATTTACTTGCAAGAATTTATAATTTCTCTATTTCAAAAGGTGCAAAATTTTTACAAAAAATTTCAAATTCTTGCTCCTCTTTTTCATTTAATTTGATATGTAATATAGCTTTGCAATCCTTAAAATCTTTTGTGAAATTAAAAGAATAAGTTTTTAAAAAATGTTCAAAACGATTTAAATTTTTTAAATCAATAGCAATGGTTATATTTTTTTTCAATTCGAATGAAAGTAAAGAAGAATTATTAATCACGGCATTTGCCGCATCACTATAGGCTCTTACAAGTCCCCCTGTACCAAGTTTTATACCGCCAAAATATCTTACAGTGATTAAAGCCGCATTGATAAGATCATAGCCCCTTAGAACATTTAAAGTTGGCATTCCAGAAGTTCCTTTAGGTTCTCCATCATCGCTTTTATCTTCTACAATTTGATTAAAATCATTTAAAACACGATAAGCATAGACAAAATGAACAGCTTTTGGATGCTCTTTTTTTAGCGTTTCTATTAAAAATTTAAAATCTTTAAAAGGGCAAAGAAAAGATAAGAAAATAGATTTTTTAATATCGATTTGTGTTTGAAAAATTTGATCAATAGTTTGCATTTTTGCCTTTTTTTGTTTAAAATTATACTTATAAAAACTAAAATCAATTTGATGTTAATTTTTAAGATGTTTGATATTTATATGATTTGCATTGATATTTTAAGTTTAATTTTGTAAAATTTTCATTATGGAAAAAATCAAAAATTATAAACTTATCATCATTTTACTTAGTCTTGATTTGTTGGCTTTGCTTTATGGAATTTCAACACTGAGTATTAGTACTGATGAAGCTGATATTTATTTTGGTGAGCAGGGTAAATCACTTATTTTTTCCCATAGTTTGCTTTATTATATATCTCATTTTGGAACTTTTATTTTTGGGCAAAATGATTTTGGTTTAAGGCTTCCTTTTTTATTTTTTCATTTTTTAAGTTGTTTGCTTTTGTATTTGCTAGCTTTAAAATATACTAAAACTAAAATTGATGCTTTTTTTTCTTTATTGTTATTTGTTTTATTGCCGGGTACTGTTGCAAGTGCTTTACTGGTTAATGCCGCATCTTTGGTGATTTTTTTAACCCTTGCTATATTATGTGCTTACGAATATGAAAAAAAATGGCTTTTTTATATATTATTGATTATAGTGTTATTTGTTGATAAATCTTTTAATATTTTATTTTTAACTTTTTTCTTTTTTGGAATTTATAAAAGAAATGCTATTTTATTTACCTTATCTCTTGTTTTGTTTGGAGCGAGTATTAGTTTTTATGGTTTTGATACAGGTGGTCGTCCAAGAGGTTATTTTTTAGATACTTTAGGAATTTTTGCTGCATGTTTTTCTCCTTTGGTTTTTGTGTATTTTTTTTATACTATTTATCGTTTGACTTTTCAGAAATATAAAAATTTATTATGGTTTTTAATGAGCGTAACATTTGTATTTTGTTTGTTGCTTTCTTTAAGACAAAAACTTTTTTTAGATGATTTTTTGCCTTTTTGTGTTATTTGCACTCCTTTACTTATAAAAACTTTAATGCAAAGTTATAGGGTGAGATTACCAGTTTTTCGATTAAGGTATAAAATCTTTATAGAATGTTCTATAATTTTTTTGATATTTTGTTACTTTTTAATCGTCGCTAATCAATTATTGTATTATTTTATAAACAATCCAAATCGTCATTTTGCCAATAATTATCATTTTGCTAAAGAATTGGCGCTAGAATTAAAAAAACAAGATGTTTTAGAGCTTGCAACAGCTCCAAGTTTGCAAAAAAGATTGCGATTTTATGGAATAAAAAATAGCAATAAGTTTTATTTAAAAGCTTTAAAACAAGCCGATAAGCATGATATGGACAAAAAAATTGTTAAAGTAAAACTTGGAAAATATGAAAAAGTATATCAGATTTTAAACTATGATTAAAGCTTTCAGTTTGTTGGAATTTGTGTTTATAATTCTCATTTTAGGTATAGTTTTTAATTTAGGCAGTCTTTACTTAAAAAAAGACAATCTACTAGAAGGTGCAATACAAATTCTTAATGATATCCAATACACCCAAAATTTAGCCATGATGCAAGAAGGTATAAGAGTTGATGAGTTGGCTATCGCAAAAAGAGAGTGGTTTAAAAGTAAATGGCAGATTTATTTTATAAAATCAGCTGCCACGGGTTATGATCAAACATATACTATTTTCTTGGATAAAAATGGCGATGGAAATGCTAATTTAGGTAAAACTGAAATCAATATAGATAGAGAAATTGCTGTTGATGTAATCAATCATAACAAATTAATGAATTCAGGTCAAAGTGGAGTTATTAGTAAAGATGATGAAAAAACTACACAAAGATTTAATCTTACAAAAAGATTTGGAATAGAAAAGGTTGAATTCAAAGGATCTTGTTCAGGATTTACTAGATTAGTATTTGATGAAATGGGCAGAGTGTATTCTCCGTTAAAAAATGCCAATTATGCATATGAAAAAACTTTAGCAAAGAATAATTCAGATTGCATTATACGTTTGTTATCAAAAAAGCATGCTCTTTGTATCGTTATAGATACGCTTAGCGGTTATGCTTATATTCCAGATTTTAAAACACTTAAAAGTCAATTTGTTAATATAAAAAATAAAAATTACGAGTGCTCTAAAATATAGCCCCCATTTTTTAACCCACCAAATACTTATATAAATACTTACACAAATATTTA
>NZ_MKAH01000006.1:0-1034 GCF_001764255.1 Campylobacter sp. BCW_4341
CAATTTGAACTTAATCTTGCTAGAATTTATGTTTTAAATCCTAAAACCAAAGAAGATGCTTTTAATAAAAATATTCTTTGGATAAAAGAACATTTAGAATTTATGGAATTAGTTTATGGACATATCAAAGCACAAGAAAGTGCCTTGATAAAAAATATACTTCCTTTAGAAGAAAAACTTAAAGAAAGAAAATTAGATAAATGGATGGAAAGGGTGAGAAGGTGAGAGAAGAAAATAATTTTAACAAAAATTTAAAAGCTTTAAGCGGTTTTGAGTATAACAACTTACGCAAAAAACTTGAGGATCTAAAAGAGCTTAGAGAATTTACTTTCACTCAAGGAAAAGATAATCTTGATATCAATATCATAAAAAAAAGAAATTTAAAAAAAATGTATCAAGATCCCATCAAAGAGCTTGAAAAAAATTTAGAATATTTTAAAGATTTTACACGCTATCCTGTGCTTTTTTTTTATGGTTTTGGAAATGGAATTTTATATAAAATTCTACTTCAAAATCAAGCACTTAAAAGAATAATCATCTTTGAAAAAGAATTAGAACTTATCTTTTTGGCTTTAAATTTCATAGATTTTAGCAAAGATTTAAGCTTAGGGCGACTCATTATTTTACATCATGATGATATTAATCTTCCTAAAATGGATAAAATTTTTCGTTTGATAGGGGATTTGTTTTATCGTTCTTATAATCTACACATTGCTAATGATTTTTATGAACACTATAAAGAAGATATTTTAAAACTTAATAAACTCAACATGCAAATCATCAAAAATCACAATCTTATGCGTGGTAATGATCCTAAAGATGCCATGCAAGGCATAGAACAATTTGTTTATAACTTACCTCAAATGATTACTCATCCTAGTTATAAAGAATTACTTTCCAAAAGAAAGGGTATAAGTGATACAGCTATCATTGTTTCTACAGGACCATCTCTTACTAAACAACTTCCTTTGTTAAAAAAGTATGCTAATAAAGCTACAATTTTTTGTGCGGATTCTTCTTATCCTATTTTAGCT
>NZ_MKAH01000007.1:0-109607 GCF_001764255.1 Campylobacter sp. BCW_4341
TATCAAGATGAAATGCAAATAAACGATATAAAAACGACTTTTTTAGTCAATTTTCTTAATTATTTAGAAAATAATTCAAAAAATGGCAATAAACTATCAAAAAAAACAAAAATAACTTATTTGAGAGTATTAACTAGCTTTTTTTATAAGCGATAATAATGATGATTTGTTTATTTTTTCCTTTGATATGAAGAAAATTAGATTTAGAACAGAAAAATCAGAAGAAAAATTAAATTATCTTAATGAAAATGAAATTATAAGGCTAAATAATGTTTTAGAGAAAGAAAAAGCAAAAAAAGAAGTTTATAATAGTTTTAGAAACTCTTTACTGATAAAACTTATGCTTTATGGAGGACTTAGAATTTCTGAAGCTTTAAATGTAAAACTTTGTGATTTTGAAGAGGTTGAAGATGAAATATTAAAAATATCCATAATAGGCAAGGGCGGTAAAGAACAATTTGCATTTATTAAAAAAGAAGAAGTGGATGATGAGCTTGAATATTTTAAAGAAAATATCCAAGATAGTGATTACATAATGCAAACTAGCACAGGAAAACATTTAAATAGAAGCAATGCTTTTTTGATTGTAAATAATATTTACGCTAAAGCTTTGATCAGCAAAAAAGGACTTCATTTGCTTAGACACACTTTAGCCATGAGATTAACAGCCAAAGGAACAAACCTTGTGGTCATACAAAAAATTCTAAGACATGCAAATCTAAATACTACTACTATATATGCCAAAGCAACAAATGATACAATAAAAGCTGCGTTATTGAATAATTAATTTTTCTAAAATTGAGTATTTGCATAGACTTCAAGAAGAAGTCTATGTGTTTAAAATTGTTCTAATAAAAGCTTAGGCTCTCCGCCAAGTATTTTGATGAAATTTGCAATTCTTGATTGTATTATTTCTACGGAATACATACCTCCTAAACCGCCTAAAGTATAAAATAATTCTTCGAAAATGTCTTCTTTGTTAAATTCAAGTTCTTCTATGTCAATAAGATCAGGAGTTCGGCTACATTTTTGTAAATTTTGATATATTTTGACTAAAATCTTGATTTTTTGTAGATTACTTTCAGCCTCTAAATAAGAATTTAAGTGTATTATTAGGGTTTTTATGAGTTTTTCTCTATTTTCTTTATTTTCTCTATTTTCTTTATTTTCAAGAAATTCACCCCCCGCCCGAGTGAATGCTTCTTTTAAATATTTGTTTTTCATATTATTCCTTTTTATATAAAATCAAGTAAAATAAAATCTTTTAATTTTGGGCATATTTCGCACAAATAATCACTATACCATTGCATCAACTCCCTTCTCTCTTTTAAATTTTGTGCAAAATTATATGAAGCTTTAACCTTATTTTTTTCCGTATGTGCCAAACACATTTCTATAATATTGCTACTAAACTGATGTTTTTGAATATTTTCGTGAGCTAGAGTACTAAACATAGATCTAAAACCATGTGGAGTAAAATCTTCATTTGAATATCCCATTCTTCTAAATACCATTCTTACTGTATTATCACTCAAGATCTCATTTAGTCCATCGCCTTTCTTTTTTGTTTAATGGATTTAAATAAAAGATCATGATGACTTATTTGTTTGTATTCTTTTAATAATTGCACTGCAATATCACTTAGATGTATACAATGCGCTTTTTTCATTTTCATTTTTGAAGCAGGTATGTTCCACAAGCCATTTTCTAAATCAATATCTTCCCAAGCAGCATTTCTTATGCTAAAACTTCTTTGCGCAGTAAGAAGCGACAATAAGATTGCCATTTTTGTATTTGTATCACATTGTATATAAATAATATTTTCAATTAATTCTTTAATTTTTGAAACTTCCGTAATAGTCGCAAAATGTCTTGTTTTTTTTGTTATAGACCAAATCCTTTCTTTTTATACCAAGCATAATATTATTTTCAATCATCTCTTTGTTAACTGCATAAGTTAATGTTGTAAATATTTTTTTACCGACTTCGGATTTTTTTGTAGTTTTATTTTTTCAAGAACATTTAAAATATCGCTTCTTTTAAGATTACTAATGGGAATATCTCCTATAATAGGATAGCAATGATTTTCCATTCGCTTAATAGACTCATTGAGAGTGCGTTTTGTTATGTCGTTTTTTTGAAGAAAATACTGTTCAGCAATTTTTCTAAAACTTGTATCACATCCTTCTTTTTTTCTTATACTTTCATTAGTTTTTAGTAAAGTTTTTATCTCATTTTTTTATCTCGAGCTTCTTTAATTGATATTTGCGGAAATTGCCCCAAAGTTATTCTTTTTAATTTTCTTGTTTTTGGATCTTTACAATCAAATACAAAAGACTTTTTGCCGCTAGGATAAACTAATACAAATAAATTATCACTATCGCTAATTAAAAATTTTTTATCTTTTGGACTAATATTTACTATATCTTTCTGTGTAAGCATTTAAAAATAGACTCCTTGTGGTAATTTCTCCTAACTTTTTAGAATAAAAAATAAAAAGTTAGGAGAAAAGTTAGGAAAAAAGTTTCGAAATGAATTTTAACGGAAAAAACTTTAATTTAGGCTTTATATAGCTATAAATGCCTATTTTATCGATATTTTATAAGTATGATATTTATAGTAGTTTATAGTATCGATGGTGCGGTTAGCGAGATTTGAACTCGCACACGCAGAGCGTACCACCCCCTCAAGATGGCGTGTCTACCAATTCCACCATAACCGCATAAAAAAAGCCCAAAAAGGGCTTTGATAAGTTTTATTGTAAAACTATAAAAGGATTTGCATAAAGTGCTATTAGCGCGATAACAAGAGCATAGATAACTTGTGCTTCAATCATCGCTAAAGCGATAAACATAGTTGTCATTAATTTTGGCCCAAGGCCAGGGTTTCTAGCTGTTCCTGCAATTGTTGCCGCTGCAGTATTACCCATACCGATAGCACCACCAAGTGCTGCAACACCAAGACCTAAACCTGCTGCAAGAACTGAAAATGCTTTAATCCATACATTAATAGCTTCTTGCTCTACTGGAGCATTAGTTTCAGCTGCAAAAGCTACTGCTGAACATGCTAATAATAAAAAAAGAACTTTTTTCATTATCTTAACCTTTTTATAAAAAAATTTTTTCAATTTTTAAATCAGTTCGGCTTGCGTATCCCTACTTAAGACTTAAAAATAAAGCCGAATTATAACCAAAAGTATCTTTATTTTTATTGAAATTTACAAAAATTCACATTTTTGATTTAAATTTGATTGTTTTCAATAAAGCTTAAAAGTTTTTTTGCTTTAATAATATTTTAAAATAATTTTTAAGTTAAGGTTGTAACATTGAGTTCTAAATTTTCAAAAATAGGTTTCATTTTAGCGGTAGCAGGTTCAGCGGTGGGCTTGGGTAATGCTTGGAAATTTCCAACATTAGTAGGTCAAAGTGGTGGATCTGCTTTTATCTTGCTTTATATAATTCTTACTTTAGGTGTAGGTTTTGTGATATTTTTAGCTGAGCTTAGCATAGGAAAAATTAGTGAAAAAGATCCGGTTAATGCCTATGAAAAGTTAGCACCTTCAAATAAAAAAGCTTGGTCTTATGTTGGTTTTACTATGGTGGGGGCGATTTTAATAGTTTCTTTTTATACCTTGGTGATTGGCTGGATAGTTAAATATGTGTTTTTAAGTATCACTGGAAATTTGCCTATGGATCTAGAAGTAAGTAAAGCACAGTTTGGATTTTTTACAAGTGAGGATTTTTTAAGTCAGTTTATTTGTTTTACTTTGGTTTTTTTATGTGTTTTTTATATTGTTTCTAAAGGTGTTAAGAATGGGATTGAAAAGTTAAATGTTTGGATGATGCCTTCATTGTTTATTTTACTTATTTTGATGCTTGTTTATGCTATTAGTAAAGATGGTTTTATGATGGCGGTTAAATTTCTTTTTGTACCTGATTTTTCCAAAATCAACACTTCAAATGTTCTTGAAGCCTTAGGACTTGCTTTTTTTAGTCTTTCTTTGGGCGTTGGAACGATTATTACTTATTCTGCTAGTCTGCCTGATAAAACCAATTTTATTACCAGTACTTTAAATATTATTTTTATCAATCTTTTAGTTGGTTTATTAATGGGTTTGGTTGTTTTTACTTTTATCTTTGAATTTGGCTACAATCCTAATCAGCAAGGACCAGGACTTGTTTTTATTTCCTTAGCTACTTTATTTGAAAAAATTGGGGTGATTGGTTGTATTTTTGGAGCAGCATTTTTTATTTCTTTAATCTTTGCTGGTATTACTTCAGCTGTTTCAATGATAGAGCCTTTTGCTTTTTATCTTATTAATACTTTTGGCATGAGCCGTAAAAAAGCTTTGATTTTAATAGGAATTGTTGTTTATATTTTAGGAATGTTGTGTATTTTATCTTCTTTAAAAAGTACTCAGTTTGGATTTTTTGGAATGAGTTTTTTTGATTTGCTTGATAGTGTTTCAAGCAAGGTTATTATGCCTTTAGGTGGAATTTTGGCAGCTATTTTTGTGGGATTTGTGATGAAAAAAGATGCTTTAAAAATTTTATTTGAACCTTATATGAGCGGTATATTTTTTGAACTTTGGTATGTGTTTTTGAGATTTATTTCCCCTTTGGCTGTTGTTATAGTTATGATAGCCGCTTTTTTAAAGTGAGTTTGAAAAATAATGAGAACATATTTTTCAAAAATCGGTTTTGTATTGGCTGTTGCTGGTGGAGCCGTTGGTTTAGGTAATGCTTGGAAATTTCCAACTTTAAGTGCAGAAAATGGTGGTTTTGTTTTTGTGCTTTTATATTTGTTTTTTACTTTAACCATAGGATTTAGTATTTTTTTGGCTGAAGTGGCTATGGGACGTTTAAGTAAAAGTGATCTTGCAAATGCTTATTCAAATCTTGCCATAAAATATGGCAATAGATGGCGATATGGAGGCGTTTTTATGTTAGGTGGTATTTTTGTTCTCTCTTTTTATCTAGTTATTATGGGATGGGTTTTAAAATATACTGTAGTTAGTCTTTATTATCTTCCTAAAACCTTAGATGAAGCAGCAAGTAATTTTCAGAATTTAATTACTACAAATTTGACAAGTTCTGTTTTTTTCTTCACTTTATCTTTTTTTCTTACTTTATTGATAGTATCTAAAGGTTTAATCAAAGGGATTGAAAAATTAAACGTTGTTATAATGCCTAGCTTATTTTTAATGCTTGTTTTTATGTTGTTTTATTGCATGGGATTTAAGCAAGGTTTTGCAAATGCTTTTTCTTATTTATTTTATCCTGATTTTTCACATTTTAAATTTAGCTCTATTGCCGAAGCTTTAGGGCTTGCATTTTTTACCTTATGCTTGGGAATAGGTTGCATAGTTACATATTCATCAGCCTTGGATAAAAAAACAAATTTTATAAAAAGTTCAGTGTATATTGTTTTGATTAACTTATTGATTTCTTTTATTATGGGGCTTATTGTTTTTACTTTTATCTTTGAATTTGGAGCCGATCCACATACTCAAGGAGCGGGGATTGTTTTTGTATCCTTGATGAGTTTGTTTAATCAGCTTGGGATTTTAGGCTATATTTTTGCATTTTGTTTTTTCTTAGCACTTTTTTTTGCTGGTATTACTTCAGCTGTTTCAATGATAGAGCCTTTAACTTTTTATATGATTAATAACTATCAAATTTCTCGTACTAAAGCTCTATTTTTAATAGGTTTGTTTGTTTTTGTTTTTGGAATTTGTTGTATCTTGTCGTTAAATTTAAATTTTTTTTCTATGTTTAGTTTTTTTGGCAAAGATTTTTTTACTTTATTAGATAAATTAACTTCAAATTTTTTACTTCCACTTGGTGCTATAGTATGCTCTATATTTGTAGGTTTTTTTATGAATAAAAAACAAATTTATAAAATTTTTTCTAAATTTATAAGTCGAAAAATTTTCTTAATTTGGTTGTTTTTTATTCGTTTTATATCGCCTATAGCAATAATTTTGGTAATGTGTTATCAAATTTTTGTATAATAATGAAAAAATATTTTTTAAGGAAAAATAATGGCTAAAAAATTCATCGATGTAATGGATACAAGCTTTAGGGATGGTTTTCAGTCTGTTTATGGAGCTAGGGTTTTAATGGATGATTTTTTTCCTGCAGTAGAAGCAGCAAAAGAAGCAGGCATTACACATTTTGAATTTGGCGGTGGTGCTAGATTTCAAAGCTTGTATTTTTATCTTAATGAAGATGCTTTTACCATGATGGATAAATTTAGGGCTATTGTAGGAAAAGATACCAATCTTCAAACTTTAGCAAGAGGGGTCAATACCGTTACTTTAGATACTGGAAGTAGTGAACTTATTGATTTGCATGCAAAACTTTTTGCAAAACACGGTACTACAACGATAAGAAATTTTGATGCCCTTAATGATGTAAATAATTTAAAATTTAGTGGTGAATGTATAGTAAAACATGGGTTAAAGCATGAAATTACTATCACTTTAATGGATTTACCGCCAAATTGTAAAGGTGCCCATGATGTGCCTTTTTATGAAAAAATTTTAAAAGAAATTTTAGCAGCAGAAATTCCTTTTCATAGTATTTGTTTCAAAGATGCAAGTGGGACTTCTAATCCAAATAAAATTTATGAAACCATTAAAATGGCTAGAAAAATTTTACCTCAAGATACACACATTAGACTTCATACGCATGAAACTGCAGGAGTGAGTATAGCCTGCTATCTTGCAGCACTTGAAGCAGGGGTTGATGGTATCGATTTGGCTGCGGCTCCAGTAAGTGGCGGAACCTCTCAGCCTGATATTTTAACCATGATGCATGCTTTAAAAGGCAAAGATTATGATTTAGGCGGACTTGAGGAAGAAAAAATTCTAAAATACGAAGAAGTTTTAAAAGATTGTTTAAAAGAATATTTTTTACCACCTGAAGCTACTATGGTAAATCCACTTATTCCTTTTTCTCCTATGCCAGGAGGAGCTTTAACAGCAAATACACAAATGATGAGAGATAATAATATCTTAGATAAATTTCCACAAGTCATTCATGCTATGAGAGAAGTTGTAGAAAAAGGTGGATTTGGTACTTCGGTTACTCCAGTTTCTCAATTTTATTTTCAACAAGCTTTTAATAATGTGATGTTTGGACCTTGGAAAAAAATAGCAGAAGGTTATGGAAAAATGGTGCTTGGTTATTTTGGAAAAACTCCTGTTACACCCGATGCAAATATTGTTGAACTTGCTTCAAAACAACTTAATTTAGAACCTACTACAGAGCTTGCTATTAATATAGCTGATAAAGATGAGAGTAAAAGTATAGTTTATACCAAAACCTTGCTTGAAAAAGAGAGTATAGAAACGAGTGAAGAAAATATATTTATTGCAGCAGCTTGTAAAGAAAAAGGTATAGCATTTTTAAAAGGAGAGGCAAAGGTAAATGTACGCAAATTAGCTAGTATGCCAAAGCCTATGAGTGTAGATGAAAACAAATTTACCGTAGCTGTAAATGGTAATAAATATCATGTAGAGGTAAGCTATGGTTTTGATAAAGATGTTAATGTTAAAAGTGTAAAAAAAGTAGAAGAAAATAAAAATATTGTTTCTTCAAATTCAACAAGTTCTGTAGATGCTGAAAATGAAGTTTTAGCAGGTATTTCAGGTAATGTCTTTAAAATTTATGTTAACGAAGGTGAAGAAGTAAAATCAGGTCAAGCCATCATGGTTTTAGAAGCAATGAAAATGGAGATTGAGGTTAATGCTCCAAAAGATGGAATTATTTCAGAGCTTTGTATTAAAATAGGCGATACTGTTAACGAAGGCGAAGTATTAGCTATCTATAAGAATTAAAGTGAGGGAAAGATGAAAAAATTTGATAATTTAGGTTTGGATAATATAAAAGAAATTTTTCATAATTTAAGTTATGATGAATTAAATGCTCATGAAAAAGCAAATAATGAAGGTTTAAGTACGGATAATGATACTTTTTGTGTAGATACAGGGATTTTTACAGGTAGAAGTCCTAAAGATAAATATTTTGTAAAACAAGATCCATCTAGTAAGTATATTGCTTGGGGAAAGGTAAATCAGCCCATTACAAAAGAATTATTTGATAAGCTTTTGACCAAAGCAAAACAAGAATTAAGTGGAAAGAAAATTTATGTTCAAGATGCTTTTTGTGGCGCTTCTTTGCAAAGTCGCAAAGCAGTAAGATTTGTTACTGAAATTGCATGGCAAGCGCATTTTGTTAAAAATATGTTTATTCGCCCAAGTCAAGAAGAACTTGAGAATTTTAAAGCAGATTTTATTGTTTATAATGCTTGCAAATGTATCAATGAAGATTACAAACAAGATGGTTTAAATTCAGAGGTTTTTGTAATCTTTAATGTTGAAGAAAATATAGCAGTTATTGGTGGAACTTGGTATGGCGGAGAAATGAAAAAAGGTATTTTTTCTATGATGAATTATTGGTTGCCACTAGAAAATAAACTTTCTATGCATTGTAGTGCAAATGTCGGAGAAAAAGGTGATGTAGCACTTTTCTTTGGACTTAGTGGCACTGGAAAAACTACACTCTCAACCGATCCAAAAAGAAAACTTATAGGTGATGACGAACATGGTTGGGATGATGAAGGTGTATTTAATTTTGAGGGTGGTTGTTACGCAAAAACAATCAATCTCGATCCTGAACATGAGCCTGAAATTTATGGTGCCATTAAAAGAAATGCACTTTTAGAAAATGTAGTTTTAAGAGCCGATAAGAGTGTTGATTATGCTGATGCTTCAAAAACAGAAAATACAAGAGTTTCTTATCCTATAGAGCATATTGAAAATCATGAGCCTAGTCTAAAAGCAGGGCATCCAAAAAATATTATATTTTTAAGTGCAGATGCTTTTGGAATTTTACCTCCAGTAAGTAAACTAAGCAAAGAGCAGGCTATGTATTATTTTTTAAGTGGTTATACAGCAAAAGTAGCTGGAACTGAGCGTGGTATTTTAGAACCTCAAGCAACTTTTTCAGCTTGTTTTGGAGAACCTTTTATGCCTTTGCATCCAACGGTTTATGCGAGATTACTTGGTGAAAAGATTGAAAAGCATGAAGCTAATGTTTATCTTGTTAATACAGGCTGGAGCGGTGGAAGCTACGGTGTGGGTAAAAGAATGAGTATTAAGGCTACTAGGGCTTGCATTAATGCTATTCTAGATGGAAGTATTGCAAAATGCGAATTTGAAAATTTTGAAGTGTTTGATTTAGCTATTCCAAAAGCTTTAGAAGGTGTAGAAAGCACGCTTTTAAATCCTATAAATACTTGGTCAGATAAAAATAATTATATTGCAACAAGAGATAAATTAGCACATATGTTTATACAAAATTTTAAACGTTACGAAGATGTCAAAGAAGGCATTGAATTTAGCAAATTTGGACCAAAAATTTAAGGCATTTAAATGAAAAATGAAATGTGGTCAGGACGCTTTAGTAGTGCAAGTGATGAGCTTTTAAAAGAATTTAATGCAAGTTTAAATGTAGATAAAACTTTGTTCAATGAAGATATACAAGGTTCTATAGCACACGCTACAATGCTTGAAAGTTGTGGTATTTTAAAAAAAGAAGAATTAGATGCTATTATAAAAGGTTTAGAGCAGGTTAGAAGTGAAATAGAGCAAGGCAAATTTATTTTTGATATTAAAGATGAAGATATTCATATGGCTATAGAAAAGCGTTTAAGCGAGCTTATAGGTAGTGAAATTGGTGGAAGACTTCATACTGCAAGAAGTAGAAATGATCAAGTGGCTACTGATTTTAAACTTTTTGTCAAAAAATCTCATATTGAACTTATAAAGCTTTTAAAAGAATTGATTCAAACCATGCTCGAACATGCCAAAGTGCATAAAAAAACTATTATGCCAAGTTTTACACATTTACAACACGCTCAGCCTGTGAGTTTTTCTTTTTATATTTTAGCTTATGCTTTTATGCTAATGCGAGATATTAAGCGTTTGCAAAATAGTCTAGAACTCGCTGATTTTTCGCCACTTGGGTCTTGTGCGTGTGCAGGAACAAGCTATGCCACCAATCGTGAGTTGAACGCTAAAATTTTAGGATTTAAAGATATTATGCCAAATGCTATGGATGGAGTGAGTGATAGAGATTTTGCTCTTGATTTACTTTATGATATAGCAGTTATTTTTACACACACTTCAAGACTTTGCGAGGAAATGATTTTATTTTCAAGTTCGGAATTTTCTTTTATATCCATAAGTGATAGTTTTTCAACAGGAAGTTCTATCATGCCTCAGAAAAAAAATCCCGATGTTTGTGAACTTATACGCGGAAAAACAGGGCGTGTCTATGGAAATCTGATTTCTCTTTTAACTATAATGAAAGCTCTACCTTTAGCTTACAATAAAGATATGCAAGAAGATAAAGAAGGGCTTTTTGATAGTGTAAAAACCGCTAAAGATAGTTTAATCATCTTAAATGCAATGTTAAAAGAAATACGAATTAATAAAGAAAATATGCTTAATGCTTGCAAAAAAGGTCATTTATTGGCTACTGATTTGGCGGATTATTTAGTGCGTGAAAAAAATATTCCTTTTAGAAAGGCACATTTTATAGTGGGAAATGTTGTTGCACAAGCTGAAGCACAAGGTATTGATATAAGTGAAATTAAAGATCTTTCAAAAATAGATCCTATATTTGATGAAAAAGCTGTAGAGCTTTTAAATTTTGAAATTTCTTTAAATTCTAAACAAAGTGAAGGCTCAAGTTCTACTACAAGCGTAGAAAAGCAAATTCAAATTTTACAAGAATTTATTAAAAAAATATAAATATTGTTTAGGCTATTTTGCCTAAACATTGAATCTAAAATGCATTACATCGCCATCTAAAACGATATAGTCTTTTCCTTCAAGGCGTAGCTTTCCTGCTTCTTTGGCGCCATTTTCGCCTTTGTATTGGATATAGTCTTCATAGGAAATAACTTCAGCTTTTATAAAGCCTTTTTCAAAGTCATTATGAATCACGCTCGCTGCTTTTGGTGCTTTCCAGCCTTTTTTGATTGTCCAAGAACGCACTTCAACTACACCAGCGGTAAAATAACTGATCAGTCCAAGCTTAGTAAAAGCAGTGCGTATGATTTGATCAAGACCGCTTTCGTTAACTCCTAGAGAACTTAAAAATTCACGACTTTCTTCATCACTTAATCCTACTAATTCTTCTTCGATTTTTGCACAAAGCTTGATAACTTCATGATCATTTTTTTTAGCATATTCTTTTAAAGCTTTTACATAATCATTATCTTCACTAATACCATTTTCATCAACATTTGCACCATAAATCACTTCTTTAGCAGAAAGCAGTCTTAATTCTTTGATTAAGGCTTGATAAATTTCGCTTTCTTTTTCAGGATAAGAACTTGCAGCTAAGCCTTTGTTTAAATGATCAAGTAAAGAATTTGCAAGTTCGAGGCTTTCTTTAGCACCCTTTTGGTTGGCTTTGGTTTCTTTGGTGAGTTTTTCTATTTTTTTACTAAGTTGTTCAATATCTGCTAAAATAAGTTCTGTATTGATAATTTCTACATCACGCAAAGGATTAACTCCACCTTCAACATGGGTGATATTTTCTTCATCAAAACAACGCACTATGTGTAAAATAACCTCAGTTTCGCGTATATTTGAAAGAAATTTATTTCCTAAGCCTTCACCCTTACTTGCACCTTTAACAAGTCCAGCGATATCTACAAATTCTATTAAAGAATGCATAATTCTTTCAGGTTTTACGATTTTAGCAAGTTCATTAAGTCTTAAGTCAGGAACTTCAACCATGGCTTTGTTAGGCTCTATAGTGCAAAAAGGATAGTTTGCACTTTGGGCATTTTGTGCTTTAGTTAAAGCATTAAAAGTCGTTGATTTGCCAACATTTGGAAGTCCTACTATACCTACGCTTAAACTCATTTAGATTTCCTTAAAATTTGAATTAGATAATTAACACACATTCTAACTCCAGCTCCACCTGCACCAAAACTAGAATATCCCCAAGATTTTTCCGTATAAGCAGGTCCTGCTATGTCAAGATGTAACCATTTGTCTTTATATTCTTTACGAATAAATTTATCTAAAAATAACCCCGCGGTAATTGCGCCTCCATAGCGACTAGAGGCAGTGTTGCTAATATCGGCAATATTTGATTTTATAAGTTCTCTTAAGTGGGGGTTAAAGTGTAAGATTGTAGTATATTCTCCACTTTTTTTAGAGCTTAGATAAAAATCATTTTGCAATTCTTCATTGTTTCCCATAATAGCACTTGTAAATTCTCCAAGTCCTACAACACAAGCTCCAGTAAGTGTTGCCATATCGATAAGTAAATCAGGTTTTAAATCTTGTGCAAAAGAAAGACAATCAGCTAAAACCAAGCGTCCTTCTGCATCTGTATTTCTTACTTCTATACTTACGCCTTCGCGACTGATTAACACATCATCAGGCTTATAAGCATTGCCGCCTATCATATTTTCAGTTGCACCTAAAATACAATGCACTTCTAAATCTAAAGCAAGCTCGGCTACGGCTTTTATGATCCCCATTACTGCTGCTGCACCGCTTTTATCAGCTTTCATTGTAAGCATAAAATCAGCTGGTTTTAAGCTTAATCCACCGCTATCGTAAGTTAAGCCTTTTCCAACAAATACAACACGTTTTTTTGCATTTTTGGCTTTATAGCTTAGATGAATGAGGCGTGGTGGGTGTACCGAGGCACGATTTACCGCTAAAAAGGCATTCATTTTTTCTTTGGCCAAAAATTTTTCATCATAAATTTTACAAATAATGTTTTTATTTTCTTTAGCTAAATTTTGTGCATCTTCTGCCATTTTTAAAGGGGTGTAAATTTCAGGAATTTCATTGACTATATTTTTGGTAAAATTTGTAGCATTGGCTAAAATTTCTCCACGCTCTAAACCTATCTTAGCTTCATCTTTATTAAATTTCTTACCATTTAATTCTTCGCTTGAAATAATAAATTTTTCCAAAGTGCTTGTTTTTTTCTCGCTTTTATATTTATCAAATTTATAAGCTCCAAAAAGTACGCCTTCAACTAAAGATGTAAAACTTCTAACTACACAATCTCCTATTATGCTAGGAAGTTTTACGCTTTTTATATTAAGCTTTTCAAGAGTTTTATATGCTGTGCAAAGACTTAATCTTATATCCTCATAAGCAAGGCTTTTAAGCTCTAAATAAAGCTTTTTATTGTTTAAGTCTAGTAATACACCTTCGCCTTTGTAATTATTAAGTTTAAAAAAATCTTTTTCTTTGTTAAAATTTTTTAAATTTTTATCCTGTATAAAAATAAGTTCAAAGTCTGCTTTTATAGCATCTAGTTTTTTATCGTTTAATTCAAATTTCATGATTTTTTCCTTTTATCTTTAAGTATAGCTTTTTCCATTTGTTTAAAACCAAATAATAAAAGGGATAAAAAAGCTATAATAATAATGGCTGCATAATACCAATGTTCTTCAGCCCAAGTCACCATCTTCCAAATTTGTTCTCCAAAATACCAAGCTAAAAGTATAGTGATTGATGCCCAAACCCAAGCACTAAAAAGATTGATAATAGCAAATTTTTTTGCACTATAACGCGTGACTCCTATACTCATAGGTATAATGGTTCTAAAGCCATACATATAACGTTGTATAAAAATAATAGGCCAACCAAAACGTTGTAAAAGTAAGTGCGCTACTGCAAATTTACGCCTTTGGGTTTTTAATTTTTTTTGTATGTAGCGTTTATTATATCTTCCTATATAGAAATAAATTTGGTCGCCTACAAAACCACCAAGTCCTGCTATAAATATAACAAAGCCTAAATTTACATGTCCTTGATGGGCAAAAATACCTGCCAAAATTAAAGCCAACTCCCCTTCTAAAATACACCATAAAAAAATAATAATATATGCTAGATCTTTGTATTGGTAAAGTAAATTTTTTAAAAATTCTTCCATTTGTGCCTTTCTATAGTTTTAAATTTCTAAAACACTATAAACTGAAGTAAGCTTTTCAAGTTTATTTGCTCCATTTAAATCTTTAAGATTCATTAAAAAACAAGCTTCAACGCATTTTGCTCCAGCTTTTTGAATGAGTTCATACGAAGCTATAGCTGTTCCGCCGGTTGCTATTAAATCATCTACAAGTAAAACTTTTGCATTTTGAATATTTTTAAATGCATCTTTATGAAGTTCTACTTTATCGCTACCATATTCAAGATCATATTCACAGCTAAAGGTTTCAAAAGGGAGTTTTCCAGATTTTCTAATAGGTACAAAAGGAAGATTAAGTTTTGCACAAATCATAGATGCAAAGATAAATCCTCTGCTTTCTGTTCCTGCTATGAAATCTAGATTGTAATCTTTGTAGCGTTCTTTTAAATGTTTAAGTAGAAAATTTAAAGCCTCTTTGTTATTTAGTAGAGTGGTAATATCTCTAAAAATAATTCCTTTTTTTGGAAAATCAGGAATAATTCTAATGCTATCAAGCAGGTATTTTTGTTCTTCTTGCGTTAGTTTTATCATAATAATGCCTCGATTTTTGCTTCTAATTCTTTAATTCTTTGTCTTAGTTTGTCATTTTCTAAACGATATTGAGAATTTCTAGTTCTTAAAGATGTAAGGTCTGCTTTGATTTTATTAAGCTCTTCTGTGAGTATATCTATATTTCCAAGACTTCTTTGAAGTTGGATTTGTAGTTTTCTAATAACAATCTCAGTATCATCAAGATTGTTTTTTATAAAATCTTTTGATGTTTTTTCTTTGTTAAGTAGAGTTTTATAGTAAAACAACATTACAATAAGATAAATAGTTGCACAAATTAATATAGTTAAAACAAGCCAGTTTGTAAACATTATATTTTTACCTCAATTTTTTGAATTCTTTGCATATGTCTTCCTTCTTCAAAAGGAGTTTGAATGAATTTTTCTATAATATCTGTAGCTAATTCAATCCCGATTAATCTTCCACCTAATGCCAAAACATTGGCATCATTATGTCTTCTTGCAAGTTCTGCACTTAAGCTTTCATGGCATAATGCGCAGCGAATGTTTTTATGACGATTTGCTGCAATAGAAATTCCAATTCCACTTCCACAAATAAGAATACCAAAGCTTCGTTTGTCTATTTTTTCGGCAAGTAAATGTGCATAATCAGGATAATCACAGCTTGCGCAAGTGTTTGTTCCTAAATCGTTAAAAATTATATTTTTTTCTTTTAAAAATACGCAAATTTTTTCTTTTAATTCAAAACCAGCATGATCACTAGCAATATAAATTTTTTCCCTAAGCATTGGTTTCCTAATTACTATATAAAATAAGATAAAAATCTAATCTTATCATATTAAATCATAAAAACAGCTTTTCTTTTTTTAAAAATAAGCTTTATTTTTCTTTATATATGTTAGAATTTGCGACAAGAAAAATAAAATTTCAATAAATTAAGGGGAGAAGAAAATGAAGCTCATACTCATAGGATCTTCAACAGGTGGTCCTAATCAGCTTAAATTTCTTTTAAAGGATATTGATATAAAAAATACTTGTGTGGTTATAGCTCAACACATGAGTGTTAGTTTTATTCCATCTTTTGTGGGGCAATTTAATAAGGAGGCTTTTAGTGAAGTGTGCTTATTGAACGATAAAGAGATATTAAGCAATAAAATTTATATTTGCCCTAAAAATACTATTTTATCTGGAAATTTAAATATTGTAGCCTCTTGGCAAGATGTGGTATCAAGTTTTAAGCCAAGTGTAGATTTGCTTTTTCATTCCGCTGTTTCTTTGGCAAAAACAAATAAAATACTTGCTATTATTTTAACGGGTATGGGAGATGATGGCGCAAAAGGTTTATTTGAGCTTTATAAAACAGGGGTTAGATGTTTATGTGAGAATGAGGCAGATAGCGTCGTTTATGGTATGCCAAAAAGAGCAAAAGATATGAATCCACATTTAAAACCTATGAGCTTAAAAGAAATTAAAAAAGAAATTATAAATTTTATTGATCAGGATTAATAAAAGGAAAATTACATGGAAAAAAAAATAACTCCTAGCGAATTAGAACTTAATGAATTTATAAAAATTATCAACGAAATGAGCGGTATTGATTTAACCGATAAAAAAAATATACTAGCTTTAAAGTTGAATAAATTTCTTGAAGGAACTAATACTAAAAATTTTTCCGAATTTTTGGGAAAATTAAAAAGCAATAGACAACTTAAACAAGAAACTTTAGATTTTGTAACCATAGGTGAAACTTATTTTTTAAGAGAATTGGCTCAATTGAAAGAAATAATTTATTATGCCAAAAGCTTAGAAAAGAGAGTAAATATCCTAAGCGCCCCTTGTTCAAGTGGAGAAGAGGTATATTCTTTGGCATTATTGGCTACACAGAATTTTATTAAAGATATGTATATTTTAGGCATTGATATCAATTCAAGCGTAATCGAAAAAGCAAAACTTGGAAAATATCAAGGAAGAACTTTACAGCGATTGAGCGAGAGTGAAAAAAGAAGGTTTTTTTTAGAAAGCGAAGATAAATTTTATACTATTAATAAAAATGAGCTTTGTACTTGTAAATTTGAACTTTGCAATGTTTTTGAAGAAAAATTTTCAAGATTGGGAAAATTTGATATTATAGCTTCTAGAAATATGATTATTTATTTTGATCATGAATCAAAACTAAAACTTATGGAGAGATTTCATAGAATTTTAAATGATAAAGGAAGGCTTTATGTTGGCAATGCTGATTTAATTCCAGAGACTATTTATTTTAAAAAGATTTTCTCTCCAAGAGGTGTTTACTATGAAAAAGTATAAATTCTAAAAATTACTAAAAGTTACACTTTGGAAATTTATTGGTAAAAATAAGTTACATTTTGAAGTAGTTTTCTTTATTTAATGATAAAATAATTTTAATTAATTTTATATTTAGTTAGAAATAAAGGAAAAAACTTGATTGAATTAAAAAATGTAAATAAATACTACGGAACTCATCATGTTCTAAAGAATATCAATCTTTCTGTTAAAGAAGGTGAGAAGCTTGTTATTATAGGTCCAAGTGGAAGTGGAAAAAGTACAACTATCCGTTGCATGAATGGGCTTGAAGAAGTTAGTTCAGGCGAGGTAGTAGTTAACAATCTTGTTTTAAATCATAAAAATAAAATTGAAATTTGTCGAAAATATTGTGCAATGGTTTTTCAGCATTTTAATTTATATCCACATATGACGGTTTTGCAAAATTTAACCTTAGCTCCAATGAAACTTCAAAAAAAATCTAAAAAAGAAGCTGAAGAAACAGCTTTTAAGTATTTAAAAGTCGTAGGTTTAGTGGATAAAGCAAATGTTTATCCAGCAACCCTTTCAGGCGGACAACAACAGCGCGTTGCTATAGCAAGATCACTTTGTACTAAAAAACCCTATATTTTATTTGATGAACCTACTTCAGCCCTTGATCCAGAAACCATACAAGAGGTTTTAGATGTAATGAAAGAAATTTCACACCAAAGCAATACTACCATGGTGGTTGTTACACACGAAATGGGTTTTGCAAAAGAAGTAGCAGATAGGATTATTTTTATGGAAGATGGTGCTATTGTGGAAGAAAATATTCCTAGTGAATTTTTTTCAAATCCAAAAACCGAAAGAGCGCGACTCTTTTTAGGGAAAATTCTTAAAAATTAACCAAAATTGAAAGGAGAAAAAATGGTTTTTAGAAAATCTTTGTTAAAGTTGGCAGTTTTTGCTCTAGGTGCTTGTGTTGCATTTAGTAATGCTAATGCAGCAGAAGGTAAACTTGAGTCTATTAAATCTAAAGGACAATTAATAGTTGGCGTTAAAAATGATGTTCCACATTATGCTTTGCTTGATCAAGCAACAGGTGAAATTAAAGGTTTCGAAGTAGATGTTGCCAAATTGCTAGCTAAAAGTATACTAGGTGATGATAAAAAAATAAAACTAGTTGCAGTTAATGCTAAAACAAGAGGCCCTTTGCTTGATAATGGTAGTGTAGATGCAGTGATAGCAACTTTTACTATTACTCCAGAGAGAAAAAGAATTTATAATTTCTCAGAGCCTTATTATCAAGATGCTATAGGGCTTTTAGTTTTAAAAGAAAAAAATTATAAATCTTTAGCTGATATGAAAGGTGCAAATATTGGAGTAGCTCAAGCTGCAACTACAAAAAAAGCTATAGGTGAAGCTGCTAAAAAAATTGGTGTCGATGTTAAATTTAGTGAATTTCCTGATTATCCAAGTATAAAAGCTGCTTTAGATGCTAAAAGAGTTGATGGGTTTTCTGTAGACAAATCAATATTGTTAGGTTATGTGGACGATAAAAGTGAAATTTTACCAGATAGTTTTGAACCACAAAGTTATGGTATTGTAACCAAAAAGGATGATCCAGCTTTTGCAAAATATGTTGATGATTTTGTAAAAGAACATAAAAGTGAAATTGATGCTTTAGCGAAAAAATGGGGTTTATAATATGAATGAAAGTGTAGGTTTTGTTGAACATTTAAGACAAATTCTTACTTCTTGGGGTTTATATGATGAAAATAGTATAAGCCCTTTTGCGGTATGGAAATTTTTAGATGCTTTGGATAATAAAGATGCTTTTATTAATGGTTTTATTTATACTTTAGAAGTAAGCATTCTTGCTTTGCTTATAGCTACAATTTTTGGAACTATAGGCGGAGTTATGGCTACAAGTAGATTTAAAATTATCAGAGCCTACACTAGAATTTACGTAGAGCTTTTTCAAAATGTTCCTTTGGTAATACAAATTTTCTTTTTGTTTTATGCCTTGCCTGTTTTAGGTATAAGACTTGATATATTTACTATTGGTGTATTGGGTGTTGGGGCTTATCACGGAGCTTATGTAAGCGAGGTGGTTAGAAGTGGAATTTTGGCTGTGCCAAGAGGTCAGTTTGAAGCTTCTGCTTCTCAAGGGTTTACTTATATTCAACAAATGCGTTATATCATAGTACCTCAAACCATTAGAATTATTTTACCACCGATGACAAATCAAATGGTAAATTTAATCAAAAATACCTCTGTATTGCTTATTGTAGGTGGAGCTGAGTTAATGCATTCTGCTGATAGTTATGCAGCTGATTATGGAAATTATGCGCCAGCTTATATATTTGCAGCGGTTTTATATTTTATAATTTGTTATCCTTTGGCTTATTTTGCAAAGGCTTATGAAAATAAATTAAAAAAAGCACATTTAACGAGATAAAGGGTTGTTAATGGAAAATGTTTTTAATGCACAAAATATTGAATTTTTAATGCAAGGTTTATTTCTGACATTAAAAATAGCCTTAGCAACTTGTATTATTTCGATTGTTTTTGGAACTTTTTTAGCTATAACTAAAAATTATGGGGATAGATTAAGTAAATTTTTAGCAGCTTGCTATATAGATATTTTTAGAAATACTCCTTTATTATTATGGATGCTTGCAGCTTGTTTTGTTCTACCTGTATTTTTTGGACAATTTCCTCAAGCTTTTTGGGGTACTATAGGATTTTCACTTTATACGAGTTCGGTTATGGCTGAAATTATTAGAGGTGGATTAAATTCTATACCAAAAGGTCAGTTTGAAGCAGCTTATTCTCAAGGTTTTGGTAAATTTTTTACTCTTTTTTATATTATTTTACCACAAACTTTTAGAAAAATAGTACCTGCTTTATTATCTCAAATTGTAACCACTGTAAAGGATACAGCTTATTTAGCGGGTTTAGGTATAGCTGAGCTTACTTATAACTCAAAAACTATATTGGCAAAACTAACAAGTTTTGAAGAAATTTTAGCGATGATAGGTGTTGTTGCGGGAATCTATTTTATAATATGTTTTTCACTTTCTATGTTGGTAAGATATTATGCCAAAAAGACAGCTTATATTTCTTAAAAAAGCTTATATTTTTATATAAGCTTTTTAAATTTACAGCAGTTTTTAACATTTTTTTTATTAAAATCCTTTGTATTAATTCATAATTTTATTGATTAAGGTTTTTTATGCGAGGTTATAAAATTTTTTCAGGCTCAGCTAATGTGGAATTTGCAAGACAAGTTTCTAAATATCTTTCCCTGCCTTTAAGCGATGCTGGAGTAAAACGGTTTAGTGATGGGGAGATTAGTGTTCAAATTGATGAGAGTGTACGCGGAAAGGATGTTTTTATTATTCAAAGTACTTGTGCTCCTACAAACGATAATTTAATGGAACTTTTAATTCTTACAGATGCTTTGCGTCGCTCAAGTGCAAATTCGATTACGGCTATTATCCCATATTTTGGCTATGCGAGACAAGATAGAAAAGCAAATCCTAGAGTGCCAATTACTGCTAAACTTGTGGCTAATTTGATTCAGGCAGCTGGGATTGATCGCGTAGCTACGATAGATTTGCATGCAGGACAAATTCAGGGTTTTTTTGATATTCCAGTAGATAATCTTTATGGAAGTATAGTTTTTAATGATTATATTAAAGCCAAACATTTTAAAAATGCTATTATAGGAAGTCCAGATATAGGCGGTGTTGCAAGAGCTAGGAGTGTTGCAAAGCATTTAGGACTTGATATAGTTATAGTTGATAAGCGTCGCGAAAAAGCCAATGAAAGTGAAGTAATGAACATCATTGGAGATGTAAAAGATAAAGAAGTTATCCTAGTAGATGATATTATTGATACTGCTGGCACTATAGTTAAAGCTGCAGAAGCTTTAAAAGAAAAAGGTGCAAAATCTGTTATGGCTTGCTGTACTCATGCAGTTTTAAGTGGAAAAGCCTATGAGAGAATAGCAAGTGGAGCTTTAGATGAGCTTGTAGTAACAGATACCATACCTTTAAAAGAGCAATTACCAAATATTAAAGTATTAAGTGTTACATCTGTTTTTGCTGAAGTAATACGTCGTGTTTATCATAACGAAAGTGTAAATTCTCTCTTTATTTAGATTAAAAAAGCTTAAAGATTGTTTTTAAGCTTTTCATTTTTATGCTACTTAAAGAAACAAAAAATATATATTTTTTAAAAATGTGAAAAAACTAAACATCTTTCTATACAATTTAATCTATAAATCTGTTATTCTTTGAAAATATTTTATTTTCTTAGGAGAAATATGACTCAGTTAAGTACTAAAATTTTATGGTTGCTTGTTGCAACTTTAGGCGCTATTTGTTTTGGTTATTTAGCTTTACAAAATGGCGAAAGTGTATCAGCGATTTATTTGGTGGTTGCTGCTGTATGTATTTATATGATAGGATATAGATTTTATGGGCATTTTGTAGCTTATAAGGTTTTAGAACTTGATAAAAATCGCGCAACACCGGCGCTTGTAGAAAATGATGGGCGTGATTTTGTGCCTACAAATAAGGCTGTATTATTTGGACATCATTTTGCTGCTATTGCAGGAGCAGGTCCATTAGTAGGACCTATCTTGGCTGCTCAAATGGGATATTTGCCTTCTATGCTTTGGATTTTAGTAGGAGGAGTTTTAGCGGGTGCTGTGCATGATTTTGTTGTTCTTTTTATATCTACTCGTAGAAAAGGTAGAAGTCTTGGCGAGATGATTAAGGATGAGATGGGTAAATTTACAGGTGGAGTTGCTATGGTGGCGATTTTTGGCATTATGCTTATTATTATTGCCATTTTAGCTATGGTGGTTGTAAAAGCTTTAGCAGAATCTCCATGGGGTTTATTTACTATCTCAATGACTATTCCTATAGCAATATTTATGGGAATTTATATGCGTTTTATCCGCCCAGGTAGAGTAGGGGAGGCTTCTATAATAGGTTTTGTGCTTTTAATTTTGGCTATTCATTATGGTAGCGTTGTAGCTGCTGATCCTTATTGGGCTAAAATATTTACTTTAGAAGCTCCAACTTTAGCAGTTGTTATGATGGCTTATGGCTTTATTGCTTCTGTTTTACCTGTGTGGTTTTTACTTGCTCCAAGAGATTATCTTTCAACTTTTTTGAAAATCGGTGTTATTGTGGTAATGGCTGTAGCTATTGTTTTGGTTGCTCCTGATTTGCAAATGCCAAAAGCAAATACTCAGTATTTTGATGGAACAGGTCCAGTATTTGCAGGTGGAGTATTTCCATTTTTATTTATTACCATTGCTTGTGGTGCGATCAGTGGTTTTCATGCTTTGATTTCTAGTGGAACTACTCCTAAAATGCTTGAAAACGAAACTCACGCCTTAGCTGTTGGATATGGCTCTATGCTTGCTGAAAGTGCTGTGGCGATTATGGCTTTAATTTGTGCTTGTATTTTACATCCAGGTCTTTATTTTGCTATAAACTCAAGCTCTGCTTTGATAGGAACAGATGTTGTAAGTGTAGCACAAACTATTTCAAGTTGGGGATTTAGCATTACTCCTGAAGAAATTATTGCTTTGACTACAAATATAGGAGAGCATACTATACTTTCAAGAACAGGTGGAGCTCCAACTTTTGCTATAGGTGTAGCTTTGATCTTGCATGAACTTTTTGGCGGCGTGGATTTGATGGCTTTTTGGTATCATTTTGCTATATTGTTTGAAGCTTTATTTATTTTAACAGCGGTAGATGCTGGAACAAGGGCTTGTCGTTTTATGGTGCAAGATATACTGGGTAATGTTTATAAACCTTTAGGAGATATTCATAATTATCTAGCTGGACTTTTGGCTACGGCTTTAAGTGTTGCAGGTTGGGGATATTTTCTTTATCAAGGCGCCATTGATCCTAAGGGGGGAATTTATACGCTTTGGCCTCTTTTTGGCGTGAGCAATCAAATGCTTGCGGGTATGGCTTTGCTTCTTGCTACAACTATACTTGTAAAAATGGGCAAGGCAAGATATACTTGGGTTACTTTAATACCTGCGGTATTTGTCTTAGTGGCAACTCTGTATGGAGGAATTCAAAAAATTATGCCTTATAAAGAAGGCAATAAAGTAGCAAATGCGGTAAGTCATGTAGCCGCCGTTAGCATACAAAGTCAAAAAATTAAAGATTTAGAATTTAAATTAAATAATACTAAAGATGAAAAAGAAATTTCTACAATTAAAAAAGAAATTTTAATAGCCACTCAAAGTAAAGTTGGAAATTTACTTAATGCAATTCTTTGTGTGTTCTTTATGATAGCCACCTTGCTTGTTATAATTTCTTGTATAGGAATTTGTTTAGGTAAAATTAAAATTCCTCTTAAAGAAACTAAGTATATTAAGATTGATGAATTTCAAAAAAATTAAGTATTATTATGAAAAAGCCGAAAGGTTTTTTCATCCCTTGGTGGGACTTTCTAGTTATGATAAGTATTTAGAACACATGAAACAAAAACATCCAGGAAAAATTCCAAAAACCAGAGGGGAATTTTTCAAAGAATGTCTAGATAAAAAATATAATAGTGGCGGTTTAAATAAATGCTGATAAGCTTAAAGGATAAAGTTTTTATCATACAAAATAAGCTTTAAGCATTTAAAAAGCCATGAATTCTTTTAAGTTCTTCACTAATAGGCTTTTTCTTTCCATCTCTTGTAACACTTACATAAGTTACTAAAGCCGAAGTTACATTAATGCAAGAAGTACAACCTTGAGAATCCACTCTTTGAGCTGTGACTTCTACTTCAACGCTGATTGAAGTGTTACCCACATTTACAACTTTAGAGTAACAAGAAATTATATCGCCTATAAAAACAGGTTCTTTAAAAACTACTTTATCCATAGAGATGGTTACAACGCGTTCAGGAGAAAGTTCTCTTGCTGCGATAGCTCCTGCTAAATCGATTTGTGAAAGTATCCATCCGCCAAAAATATTTCCCGCTGGATTTGTGTCACTTGGCATGGCTACAATTTTTAATTTTGGTTCTCCCATATCTCTCATTTTTACTCCTTATTTTAAAAAATGAATTATAATTAAAAAAGTTAAAAAGGAGAATAAAAGTATGAATAATTTTAAAGAAATAGCTAAATTGGTTAGAAAATACAAAGAAAGAAATAATGCGTTATATGAGTTTTTAGACAAAGAAGATGTGGGCGAGTATTTTAGATCTTTGATTTCTTTAAGCGAATTAAAACAAGATAAAACAACTATGCTAGCCATACTTAGGCGTTTGGTTGATTTAAAAGAAGAAAATTTAGTTCAAGAATGGAAAAAAAACAACTTTAAGGAAGATAAGATTATAGAGTTAAAACATAAGTTCTATGAAGAGATTAGAAAGTTTTATGAAAAAGAACATCAAAATTTAATTAATGAAATAAAAGAGAAAAAGCTTTTAAATAATTTTTATCAGTCCTTAATACAAGGAGTGCATAATATAGGTTTAATTATGAATATTTTTGAAATTTCTTGGACTAAAGAAATTATAGAAAAAAATAATAAAATTTTATCTACTCAATTTCCAAATTTAGATGATGCAATGGAATTTTTGCGTAAAAATCGTTTATATCAAAAAACTTCAGAAGGAGAAATTTGTGAGCGAAGCTATGGTGTTTTAGTTAGAATAGGAAATTTATGGAAATTTGTTCCTTATGCGAGATTTTTCGAGAATGAAATTTTAAAATTAGAATTTGCTTTTGAAAATATGATTGATCAGCTAAAAATATTTGCTAGCAACGAAGAGGAAAAAGCTTATATAGAATATTTTGAAAAATTAAAATTAGCGTTTTGCGAAAAAGATGAAGATAGAGTTATAAAAGCTTGGCAAGAAGCTGAATTTGCTTGGATGAAAGTAAAATCACCTTTACAAGTGGGACATCCTTTAGAATATTATGAAGATAATTATACTCATGCGGTGGCATTAGAATGGGATATAAGAATAGAAGATGAGAATGATTTTGATGTTTTGAAATTTGGTAGTGAAATTAAGGAAAGTTTTGAACATGTTTATAAAAATATAGGACTTGAAGATTGTGAATTAGAAAAAGAAGTTTTATCTAATATAGAAAAAACTCAACTTTATATTTGCACTCCGATGATATTTTATGGTGCTGAACTTAAAGGTTTATTCTCAGCTCAAGTCGTTCCAAATGATGAGTTTGTAAGTTCTAAGGCGGGCAAAAAAATATTTGCCTTTATAAATTTTGTATATGAAAATGCTAAAACAAAGCCTTTTATGAAAATTTCTAGCGAGATTTTTGATAAAGAATTTTTAGATTTTGGAAGAAATATTTTATTTTATCAGGAAAAAATTTGGAAAAGGGTTTATGAAGTATCAACTATAGGCCATGAATTTGGTCATATATTTTTTATTGCTAATGATACTGAAAAAACAATGAATCAGAGTGGTTTTTTTAAAAATATAGAAGAATATAAAGCTACTACAGGTGGACTTATAAATTTCTTTTATCACGAACAAGATGACTTGATAATGCCTGTTTTTCATGAACTTATAAAAAGGGCTATTGGACTTATTTCTTGGCAAAGGGTTGATGAAGTTAGACCTTATTATACAGAAGGACTTATTCATCTTAGTTTGCTTTTTGAAAGTGAAGTATTGATTTTTGAAAATAATAATTTGAAGATAAATTTTGATTTAGGGCATTATGAAAAATTTAAAGAACTAACTTTAAAAAATTATCATGAATTGGCAAAACACTATGCTTTAAGACTTGATGCAAAAGAGTTTTTAAGTAGATTTTGTGAAATTGAAGATGATATTTTTCTTCCTATTATGCCTAAGTGTAAAGAATTTATTAAATTTTATTATGATTTATACGAGAAAATTGGTAATGAAATTGATAATAGCGGAGAATTTGAAAGATATAAGAAAAAATAATAAAGTTTTTTGAAAAAAACTTAAAAAAAGCTGTTTTTTACTTGATATTGTTTTTTAAATATGCTAAAATTAGGCGTTTCAATTAAAACAAAGGAGCTTTTATGACTAAAGCAGATTTCATTTCATTAGTTGCTCAAACAGCTGGGCTAACAAAAAAAGACGCTACTACTGCTACTGATGCAGTTATTTCTACTATTACTGATGTTTTAGCTAAAGGTGATAGCATCAGTTTTATTGGTTTTGGTACTTTTTCAACTCAAGAAAGAGCTGCTAGAGAAGCTAGAGTACCAAGCACAGGAAAAACAATTAAAGTTCCTGCTACAAGAGTTGCAAAATTTAAGGTAGGTAAAAACCTTAAAGAAGCTGTTGCAAAAGCAAGCAACAAAAAGAAAAAATAAAACTTCGGCTAGATAAATTCTAGCCTTCTTTCTTGATTGATTCGGATATTTTGCATCTTTTATTTACTTTATTTTTTTAAACTTTTATAAAACTATCATTATTAAATAAAAAAGGATATTAAAATTATGAAAGTACATGAAAAAGTAAGTGAGCTTATAGGAAATACTCCCATTATGCATTTAAAAAAATTTGGTATCAATGTTTTTGCTAAATGTGAATTTTTAAATCCTAGTCATTCTATAAAAGATAGAGCAGCTTTTGAAATGATTAAAGATGCTTTAGATAGTAAAAAAATTAATCAAGATACTACAATAGTTGAAGCAACTAGTGGAAATACTGGAATTTCTTTGGCTATGATTTGTGCAGATTTGGGACTTAAATTTATTGCTGTAATGCCTGAATCTATGAGTTTAGAAAGAAGAAAAATGATAACACTCTTTGGCGCTAGGTTAGAATTAACTCCTGCGAATTTAGGAATGAAAGGAGCGGTTGATAAAGCAAATGAAATATTGTTAAATACTCCAAATTCTTTTATGATTTCTCAATTTGAAAATATTTCAAATAAAAATGCGCATCGTAAAAATACGGCTTTAGAAATTTTAAGAGATTTGGATAATAAACTTGATATTTTTGTAGCTGGTTTTGGAACTGGCGGTACTATTAGTGGAGTTGGGGAAATACTAAAAGAAAAATTAGAAAAAGTGCATATTGTTGGAGTCGAGCCTCTAAATTCTCCATTGCTTAGCAAAGGTGAAGCGGGAAGCCATAAAATACAAGGAATAGGGGCGAATTTTATACCTGCTATTCTAAATAAAGAAGTTATAGATGAAGTGATCACAGTAAGCAATGAAGATGCTATAAATACAGCCAAAGAGCTTGCCAAAAGTGGTTTAATGGTAGGTATATCAAGTGGAGCAAATGTATTTGCCGCAAGTATGCTAGCAAAGAAATTTCCAGATAAAAGAATTTTAACTATGCTAAACGATACGGCTGAAAGATATCTCTCAACTGATCTTTTTGCTTAAGTATAATTATTGAGAATTTAGAAAAATTCTAAGTTCTCTTAAAATTTCTTGTGGATTTAAATCGCTAATTTCTTTATAAAAATGACCTTTTTCATCAATAAGATAAAGCATATTGCTATGTGCTATAGAATAACCCATAAAAGAATCATTTAGATCTATTTTTTGATATTGAACATTATATTGTTTTGTTATTTTTTGAAGAGTTTTTTCATCTTTTGCAATTAAAGCATCTGCTTTTGGGTAAAAGTATCGTAACCATTCGTTTGTATTACTTAAGTTATTATCTCTATTTAGATCTAAAGAAATAAAAAGAAGGTGAGCCTTAGGATTATTGATTTGCTTTAAGGCTTTGCCTACTAAACTAAGAGTTGCTGGACAAACATCAGGGCAATAAGTGTATCCAAAATAGATAATAAGCTTATCTCCTTTAAAATCTTTTAGGGTGGCTTCCTCTTTTAAATCTGATTTCAAGATAAAATCATAAGAATTTTGATGATTTTTAATAAAAAATATTACACCTAAAATAATGGCAACTATAACTATAAATAAAATAATATTTTTTTTCATTTTTTTAGCTCAAAATCAAAATAAAACCCTATGGGTTTATTATTATCCATAAATTCTATCCTAAAACGCATAGTATCTAAAACACAAGTAGCAAGAACTATTTTGCTTTCATAGTCTGTTAAATTTAATCGATGTATTTTAGGCTTAATTTCACCCATATACATATTTAATCCATAAATTTTAATTCCTAAGTTGTTATAATTTCCTAGATTTACAATCTTTAGATTTGTAACATCTAAAGATTGTAAGGGTTTGGGATTTAGGGAAATTAAGACTTCTTTATTATTAAAACTATATGTGCAGTCTTTAACATTAAGATCGCAAGTCAATGGGGTGGAAAAATCAGCTTTTGTTATTTTTTGAGAATCTTTTATTATATAAAAATCAAAAATAATATATAAAGTAGCAATAACAAAAGCAAAAGCTAGGATAAAAATAATTTTTCTCATTAATTAAAATTCTTTAGAATCAATATTTTTTAACTCTATGGTTTTGTGATTATTAAATTTTAAATCTAACTTTACCTTCGTATCTTTAATAATAGGTTTTTTTAGTTTTAAAAGCATTATATGGTAACTTCCTGATTTAAGTTCTGTGCTTGAATGAGCTTTTATAATAATTTCAGGAATTTTTTGCATCATCATTTTTCCATCTTTATGTATATGTGTATGCAGTTCACTTGCTTCACTGATATCGCTTTTGACACCTATTAAAGCAATATCTTTATCAGTATTATTAAAAATGGTAAGAAAAATAGCACTATTTTGCGCATGAGGTGGAGTTTGTTTTACAAAGGCATTTTTTACCTCTATATCATTAACAGCCCAAAGATTTACAGCAAAAAGAGCGCCTAAGAGAAGAATTTTTTTCATATTGCATCCTTATTTTTATAACATTAAACATTTGTTCATTATATCAAAAAATATTTTTATTTGAATATAAATTTTTTAAAATCTTTCAATGTGTGTTACCTGTTTGAAAATTTTTTGCATAGTAACATCACAATCAAAGAAAAAACCAGTTGGAGTATTATTGTCTAAAAATTCAACCCTAAATCTAGAATCATTGGTAATACTTCCATCTATAAAATTTATAAGAATATCACCATTAACTATATAAATTTAGGAATTTAAACTATAAATTTTAATCTTTAAATTAGAATAATGAGGAGAATTTTTAATTTTTATAGTAGTTTTATTGAAAATTTTTATAGGTTTTGGGTAGGCTGAAACTTCAATATTTTTTTATTAAAAGAAAAACACAATCTTGTAAATTTAAGTCACAAGCTAGATCTTGGCATGTATTTAAGCTAAATATACTTTCTTTTTATCATATAATACATAAAAAGCTAAAAACAAAATGCCTAAAAAGATATTTCTATAAAAAATTTCTTACCACCATAGACAACCTTTTAAAACAAGCCTTTATGATTTATAAAAATTATATCATAAATAAGGTCGCATTATTAATATAATTAATATTTTTTAAGAAAAAAAATATTATAATCACAAACATTTTTGACTTAAAAAATTTTGAAATACCTAAGGAAAAACATTGTTAAAACGACTTACTTTATTAATTACACTTTCTTCATTGATGTTGCATGCCTCAGATCTTGTTAAAATTTATCTCAATCAAGGATTAGATGCTGTTGGCGTAGCGATTGAAAAAGAATTAACTCAAAAGGATTTTTGGTTAAGTGAAATAGGAGATAAAAATATTTCACTCGGATATTATGATGATAATGTTGCTATCGTGCTTGCAAATAAAACAGATAAAATTCTCCGTGTTTATTCTTACGAGGATGGAAAAATAAGAAAAGATTTTGAACAAAAAGAAATAATAACTGGATTAATGGGTGATAAAAAAATAGAAGGAGATTTGAAAACGCCAGTAGGTTTTTATGAGTTAGGCCGTAAGTTTAACCCAGGTGATCCTTATTATGGTCCCTTTGCTTTTGCTACAACTTATCCAAATTTACTTGATAAAGTACAAGGAAAAACAGGTGGTGGTATTTGGATCCATGGCTATCCTTTAGATGGTTCTAGACTTGATGAATTTAAAACAAGAGGGTGTATTGCTTTATTTAATAATAATTTGGAGAAATTTGCACAAGTTGTGCAAGACAAAAAAGTTTTTGTTATGACAGAAGAAAAAGAAAAAATTAGAGCTAAAAAGGATCAAATAGCTAGTTTATTGGCTGATCTTTTTACATGGAAACTAGCTTGGACAAATAGTGACACTAATACCTATTTAAGTTTTTATGATGAGCAAGAATTTAAACGTTTTGATAAAATGAAATTTGAACAGTTTGCTTCCATGAAAAAATCTATTTTTTCTCGTAAAGAAGATAAAAAGATTAAATTTTCAGATATTAATATCAGCCCTTATCCGAATTTAGAAAATGAAACTATGTATAGAATTTCATTTTATGAGGATTATTACACTAAAAACTATCAGTTTAGAGGCGATAAAATTTTATACGTTAAGATAGATAGTAAAGGTAAAATGAAAATTTTAGCAGAGCAATAAATGTCTTTAATAAAAATTGATCAAAAAGCTTATGAATATAATTTAAGACATATTGCTAAAAAAATAGGGAGTTTTCAAAGATTAATTTGCGTTTTTAAAGATAATGCATATGGACATGGAGCTAAGCTTTTAGCTCCATTAGCCAAAAATTTAGGAGTTTCTTTTGTTGCTGTTAAGAGTGAAGAAGAAGCTCAAGAAATCGAAGAATTTTTTGAGAATATATTAATACTATCACACCGTCCTCATGGTAATGAAAATTCTCGATTTATTTATGCTTTAAATGATATTTCCCAAGTAAAAAAATACAAGCAAGATATAAAAATACATCTAAAAATAGATACAGGCATGCATCGCAATGGAATTTGTGTAGAAAATTTAGAGCATGCTATAAATCTTATTCGAAGTAGTGATTTAAAACTTACTGGAATGTTTACACATTTTGCTAGTGCAGATGAAATGGATGGAAGTTTTTTTGTTCAAAAAGAAAATTTTCAAAAAGCTAAAAAGATAGTAAAAAAATATTTTTCAAATTTATTATTTCATTCGCATAATTCTGCAGCATTATTTAGAGGGAAAATTCCTGAAGATGAATATTGTAGAGTTGGGCTTGTTCAATTTGGATATGGGGAATCAAATTTAAAAAGAGTTTTAAGTTTGTATGCTCATAGATTAAGTCAAAGGATTTTACAAAAAGGACAGAGTATAGGATATGGAGGCATTTTTACTGCTGCAAAGGATATGGAAGTAGCAACTTATGATTTGGGTTATGCTGATGGTCTTTTCCGTTACAATGGAAAAGGGGAGTTAGTGCTTGGAAATGGAAAAGTAATACTTGGAAAGATGTCAATGGATAGTTTTTCTTGTGAAAATTCTGGTGAGGAAATTTGCGTGTTTAAAGATGCTGATATTTGGGCTGATTTTTTTCATACTATTAACTATGAAATTTTAGTAAAATTAAACCCTAACATTCAAAGAGTTCTAGTATAAACATGTTTAATATAGTTTTAGTTCACCCTAGAATACCGCAAAATACAGGTAGTATAGGTAGAATGTGTTTTAATGCTGGTTTTAAACTTCATATTGTTAAACCAACTGTTTTTGATATTTCTCAAAAGGCTGTTAGAAGAGCAGGACTTGATTACTGGGATAAATTAGAGCCTATTATTTGGGAGAATCTTGAAGAATTTTTAAATGAAAATATGATTTATAAAAATCGCTTTTTTTTCGCAACAACTAAGAGTCAAAAAGCTTATTTTGATGCAGAATTTCAAAAAAATGATTTCTTATTCTTTGGAAGTGAGAGTTATGGCTTACCTATGGAATTAATGCAATTAAATTGGGAAAATGCTATAACTATACCTATGAAATCTTATGGAAGAAGTTTAAATTTAGCTACAAGCGTTGGTATAATCTCTTATGAAGCTTTAAGACAAAATTTTAGCAATTTTGTTTCTTAAAAGTTTCAAATTTACACAATAACTTAAAACAAATAAAATCATAAAGTCCTTTTTATAAAAATTATGTTAAAGTAAAATTTAGATTATTTTTTGAGGAGTTTGGATGAATTTAGATATTATACTAGATTTTGCCAATAAAGCGTCTGATATTATAGCTAATAAGATTGTCCCAAATACAGACATTATTATGGTAGTTTTACTTATTGTTTGTGGGCTTTATTATAGTTTTTTAACTCGCTTTGTTCAGTTTCGTATGTTGAGTTCTGTATTTAAAATTCTTACAGAAAAAAACGAAGGACACACTAAAGAACATATTTCACCTTTTCAAGCATTGATGATCTCAACTGCTTCTAGAGTTGGTATAGGAAATATCGCTGGAATTTCTTTGGCATTGGCTACAGGTGGCGCTGGTGCTTTATTTTGGATGTGGGTTATGGCATTTTTTGGTGGTGCCTCAGCATTTGCTGAAAGTACCTTAGCTCAAGTTTACAAATCAAAAGATGATACAGGCGGGTTTAAAGGTGGTCCAGCTTATTATATAAAAAAAGCCTTAGGCTCACATTTTTTTGGAGCTTTTTTTGCTTTTATTCTTATTATTACTTATGCTTATGGATTTAACGGACTTCAAAGTCAAACAATGACTTCGTCTTTTAAAGTTTATTATAATATGTTTAATCCAAATGCTGCTGTAGATTTTGCATCAAGTTCTTGGCCAATGATTATTGGTATTGTTTTAACTATTTTTGGTGCATGGATGTTTTTTTCTCACCATACTAAAATAGGTAAAATTAGTTCTTTAATTGTTCCTTTTATGGCTTTAGCTTATGTTTTACTTGCCGTGATTGCTGTTTTAATGAATTTTGATAAAATTCCTTCTGTGGTTCATATGATTTTACAAAGTGCTTTTGATTTTAAAGCGATTTTTGGTGGTTTTGCTGGTTCTGCTTTAGTTATAGGGATTAAAAGAGGACTTTTTTCAAATGAAGCAGGTATGGGCTCGGCACCTAATGCAGCTGCAGCAGCTTTGACAAGTCATCCAGCTAAACAAGGTGTTATACAAGCCTTTTCAGTTTTAATTGATGTTGTTGTTTGTACAAGTTCTGGATTTTTAGTTCTTTTTTCTATGGCATATTTAGGACTTGGAGAAAGTAAAATCGATGGTGGAATGCCTTTAGTTCAAGAAGCTATGCGTGAGTATTATGGTAGCTTTGGAATCCATTTTATTACTATAGCTATTGTTCTTTTTGCAATAACTTCTTTAATAGGAAATTATTATTATGCTCAAGCTAATGTTAAATATTTAACAAATTCCAAATTTGTAATGAATTTGTTTAGAATTACAGCTGTAGCTATGATTTTTATAGGCTCGCAAATGAATTTAAAACTTGCTTGGAATTTGGCTGATTTGACTATGGCTTTCATGGCAACGACAAATATTATATCTTTATTGCTTTTAGGTGGTATAGTAAATAAAGTTTTAAAAGATTTTAATACGCAACAAAAATCTGGTATAGATCCTAAATTTAACGCTAGTAAACTTGGAATTAAAAACGCTGAATGTTGGGATTAAAATTCATAAGCCTTAATGGCTTATGAATGATTTAAAACCTTGTTTAAAAATTCTCTCAATCTTTCATTGCTAGGATTTTCAAATACTTCTTTAGGGCTTGCATCAACAGCAATTTTTCCTTTATCCATAAAAAATATACGATTGGCAACATTTCTAGCAAAACCCATTTCATGGGTTACCACAAGCATAGTTAAACCTTCTTTTGCAACATCTTTCATAATGCTTAGAACCTCGCCTATCATTTCAGGATCTAGAGCTGAAGTAGGCTCATCAAATAAAATAACATCAGGATTCATCATCAAGCTTCTAGCAATAGCTATGCGTTGTTTTTGTCCACCAGAGAGCTTATGGGGCATTATATTTTCTTTGTCTGCTAAACCCACCTTAGCAAGAAGTATTTTTGCTTTTTTTATGGCTTCTTCTTGACTTAAAATTCCTGTTTTAATGGGCGTTAAACATAAATTTTCCATAACATTTTTATTAGCAAAAAGATTAAAATGCTGAAATACCATGCTAACTTTTTGCCTGATCTTATTAATATCAATTTCTTTATCAAGTATGTTTTGCCTATTGATTAAAATTTCCCCACTATCAGCTACTTCTAAGCGATTGATGCAGCGTAAAAATGTACTTTTTCCGCCTCCACTTGGACCTATGATAGCTATTACATCGCCTTTTGAGATTGTAGTGTTAATATTTTTTAAAACTTCTAATTCTCCATATTTTTTTTGTAAATTTTTAACTTCAATCATTTTTATTCATCCTAAGTTCAAGTTTTTTTGCAAAATAACTAAAAATTTTTACACTTACGTAATAAACAAGTCCAGTGAAAATAATAGGTTTTGGATTGTAAAGTACGGCTTGCAAGCTTTGACTTTGCATGGTAATATCAACAACACTAATAAATCCTACAACAGAAGTTTCCTTAAATAAAGAAATAAATTCATTAGCTAATGCAGGTAGAATGTTTTTAGTAGCCTGAGGAAGAATAATTTCTTTCATTGAAGTTTTGTAATCAAGTCCCATTGCTCTTGCAGCTTCCATTTGTCCTTTATCCACACTATTAATGCCACTTCTTACAATTTCTGCTATATAAGCCGAGCTATTAAGTCCTAGTGCAAGAATGGCTGCATAAAGGTTATCTATAAAAGTAAAAATTACAAAAGCAAAAATCATCAATTGTAAAATTACTGGTGTTCCTCGTATAATGTCTATATATTCATCTATAATAAAATTAAGTGTTTTAAATTTAGAGAAGCGTAAAATAGCTAAGCTAAAACCAATAATCACTCCGATAATAACAGCACAAGCAGTTAATAAAAGCGTAATAAGATAACTTTTTAAATAAGCTTTTGCGTTTTCTGTATAGCCATAGCTTACAACTCCACTAGGATCTTGAATTTTTAATATTTCTATCGGGAAAGAAAAATAGCCCCATAAAATAATAATAACAAAAAAAACAAAAATTCTTATATTTTTCTGATTCAATTTGTAAACCTTTTCAGAGAAATTATTTAAAAAAAGATTTTATAGAAATATCTTTGAATTTTCTCTAAAGATTTAAAAAAATATGTTAGAATTTCCTAAAAATAAGGTTGTATTTATGGAAATTTTAGATTTCATTCTAATAGCTATTTTTGTGTTTTTAATGATTGTTTTGGTCATAGGATTCAATCATCAAATGATGCAAAAAAACAAAGAAAGAGAAGAAAGATTTAAAAAATATAAAAAAGGAGAACAAAATGAGTAAAAAAGTATTAATTCCATTGGCTCAAGGTTTTGAAGAAGCTGAATTTATAGGAATTGCAGATGTTTTAAAACGAGCAAGAGAATTAAATCCAGATTTGGAAGTTGTTATAGCTTCGCTAAATAGTGAGTTATTAGTAAAGGGTGCTAATGGCATTAGTGTAAAAGCAGATTATTCTATAGAGGATGTTGATATAGAAAATTTAGATGCCATTGCTTTGGCGGGTGGTTTTGAAGGTATGATGAATCTTAAGAATTCAAATATTATTTTAAATATCATTAAACAACTTCATAGCAACAATAAAATTGTTGCCGCAATCTGTGCTTCTCCTATAGTCTTAAATGAAGCAGGTGTTTTAGAGGGCGAGTTTGCTTGCTATCCTAGTTGTGAAGTTGGACTTAATGGAAATCGTGTTAACAAGGCTGTAGTTGTAAATAAAAATGTTATAACTTCAGCAGGTCCAGCTACGGCAATTCTTTTTGGTTTAGAACTAGCTAAAAAGTTATGCGGTGATGAAATTTATCAAAAATTATATGAGGGAATGTTGCTACCTTTGACAAAATAGTTTAAATGGTAGTTTTTCTACCATTTAAATTAAAATAAAGCTTGAGGATTTTCTTTTTTTGTTTTTTCCTTAGGCAGTTCAAAACCTCCAAGCATATGAAAATGCAAATGAAAAACTTCTTGTCCACTATTTTTTCCACAGTTTGTTACCAAGCGATATCCACTTTTATCTACGCCTAAAAGAACAGCTAGTTCTTGTATGAAACTTGTCATTTTGGCCATAAGTTCAGGATCAAATTCTTGAAAGTCTTTAAAATGTTTTTTAGGGATTATAAGTATATGTATGGGTGCTTTGGGTGCAATATCATGAAATGCTAGAAAATCGTCACTTTCAAGTACTTTATTGCATGGAAGTTTACCTTCAACTATGAGTTCAAAAATTGTTTTTTCTTGCATTATTTATCCTTTTTTATTGTTGGTTTGATACAATTATATCTTTAAAGTTTGGTTTTTATGCTGAATTTAAAATAGTTTTTAATAGAATTAGAACTTGAAATATTTTATTTTAAGGTGAGAAAATTGCAAAATTTTATAGAACAGATTCAAAAATGTGAGAATTTAAATGATTTGGAAGCTATTAGGATTTCCGTTCTTGGAAAAAAAGGTATTTTAACAGAAGGCTTTACAAAACTTAAAGAGTTAGAAGATGAGGCGAAAAAAGAATTTGCTGCTAAACTAAATGCACAAAAAGAAATATTTAATGAGGCTTATTTAGCCAAATTTAAAGATTTGGAAAATCTTGCTTTAGAAGAAAGAATGAAACAAGATGCTTTAAATTTTAACTATTTTGATGAAAGTATTACAACGGGTGCCTTGCATCCTGTTATGAGCACCATGGATAAAATCATAGAGTATTTTATAGCTTTGAATTTTAGCATAGAAAAAGGGCCTTTAATAGAAGATGACTTTCATAATTTTGAAGCGTTAAATTTGCCTAAATCTCACCCTGCAAGAGATATGCAAGATACCTTTTATTTTGATGATAAAAGGCTTTTAAGAACACAAACTTCGCCAGTGCAAATACGGACAATGCTTGCACAAAAACCTCCTATTAGGATGATAGCCCCTGGTGCTGTATTTAGAAGAGATTTTGATATTACGCATACTCCTATGTTTCATCAAGTTGAAGGCCTTGTGGTGGAAGAAGGGCAAAAGGTTAACTTTGCAAATTTAAAAAGTGTATTGGAAGATTTTTTGCGTTATATGTTCGGAGATGTGAAAGTTCGTTTTCGTCCAAGTTTTTTCCCATTTACAGAGCCTTCTGCTGAAGTTGATATTTCTTGTGTGTTTTGCAAAGGAAAGGGTTGTAGAGTTTGCAAACATACAGGTTGGCTTGAAGTTTTAGGATGTGGAATAGTTGATCCTAATGTTTATAATTTTGTTGGTTATGAAAATGTAAGTGGTTATGCCTTTGGATTGGGAGTAGAGCGTTTTGCAATGCTTTTGCATCAAATTCCAGATTTAAGATCTTTATTTGAAGGTGATTTGAGATTATTGGAGCAGTTTAGATGATAATTACTAAAAGTTGGTTGAATGATTGGTTAGAACTTGAAGAAATAAGTTCGGATAAAATAGCTAAAACTTTAAACTCTATAGGTATAGAAGTTGATAGGGTTGGCGCTTTAAAGGCTCCAGATAAAGTTGTTGTAGGCTATGTTAAGGAAAAAATTAAACATGAAAATTCAGATAAATTAAGCATTTGTCAAGTTGATATCGGAAGCGAAACCTTGCAAATTGTCTGCGGTGCTGCGAATGTTGATGCAGGACAATTTGTAGCTGTTGCAACTAAAGGTGCTATCATGCCAAACGGTATGGAAATAAAAGAAGCAAAATTACGAGGAGTGGATTCTTGTGGTATGCTTTGTTCTAGTTTAGAACTGGGTTTTGAAAAAATCAATGAAGGAATTATGCTTTTAGATGAGAGTATAGGGAAATTAGAACTTGGGAGACCTTTAAATACTTATGAAATTTTTAATGATGAGCTAATAGAAGTAGAACTTACTCCTAATAGGGGTGATTGTTTAAGTATTTATGGCATTGCTCGTGATTTAGCTACAGCTTTAAATTTAAATTTAAAAGAACCAAAACCATTCAAAGAAAGTGAAAATGTTTTAGGTATTGGTAGAATTTTGCGCTTAGCAGCTGAGAAAGAACTTAATGGACTTTATAATTATCGAGCCATAGAGCTAAAAGAAGAAATTCGAACAAATTTATTGCTTAGTTTAAGACTTGCTCAAATTGAAAGTTTGGGAAAAAATTCCATAGAAAATTTATTAAATTATGCAACGCATTCAACTGGTGTTCTTTTTAATGCTTATGATTTAAGTAGTTTTTCTGAAAAAGATGAAGAATTTACCATCAATTTAAGCAAGCAAATGCATGGAGAAACAAAAGTATCTTACAAAGATAAACTTTTAAGCTTTAGCGGAATTTTCCAAAATAATGAAAGTAGATGCAAAGATGATTCTAAAATAATTATTATTGAGGCTAATTATACCGATCCATTGGTGATTGCAGATGCTAAAATATATCATAAAGATCAAGATGAAAAAATACTTTATAGAAGTTTTAGGGGAAGTGAGCCTAAATTAAATTTAGGAATGGATTTTTTACTTAGTATTTTTGAGCAGATTCCAAATCTTGTTATTTATAGTTCTTCTCAACAAATTTTAACCGACAAAGAATTACCAATCATACCAATAAGTATTGAAAGTATTGGCGATATAATAGGGCAAAATGTTGATAAAGATGAAGTATTAAAAATATTGAAAAAATTAGGTTTTGAACTTATACTTTCAGGCGAAGGGCTTATAAATGTTAAAGCACCTTTACATCGTCCTGATATTAAAAATTTATCAGATATTTGCGAAGAAGTTGTAAGAATTATAGGTATTGATAATATTGCTTCCAAGGGTTTAGAATTTGTAGAAAAAAATCGTTTAAATTCTGCATATAAAAATTATATTGAGTTTTTAAATTTAAGGAAAAGAGCAGTAGCTAGTGGTTATTTTGAAAGCTTACATTATGTTTTAGACAATGAAGAAGAACTTAAAAGATTGGGTTTTGACTCTGTTAAATTAAAACTAATCAATCCAATTACAGCAGAACTTAATACTTTAAGAACAACCCTTTTAAATCATTTATTGAATGCAGCAAGTTTAAATGCAAAAAATTCTAAAAAAATTATTAAACTTTTTGAACTAGGGGTTGTTTTCAATGTCAATAATCAAGAATTAAATCGTATCGCATTTATCCATTCTGGCTTAAAAGAAGAAGCTAAAATTTCCAACAAGGCAAAACCTGAATCGGTGCAATTTTATGATTTTCTTTTAGACATTAAAAATATTATAGGCGATTTTAAACTAAAATCATCAAAATATAATATTTTAAGCCCTTATGAACAAGCAGATATTTATCTATCAGATATTAAAGTAGGTTTTATAGGCCGTTTGCATTTAAAAATAGAAAATGAGAGAGATTTGCCAAAAACATATATTTGCGAACTTGATTTAGATTTAATTAAGCAAGATTTTAAAATAGCTAAGCCTTATTCCAAATTCCCAGCTATCACCAGAGATCTTAGCGTGTTAATACCTAAAGGTTTTGAATACAATCAGATTAAAAATTGTATCGAAGAATTAAATTTAGAAATACTTGAAAATTTTCGTTTAGTTGATATTTATAGCGATGAAAACCTTAAAGAATTTTATAGCATTACCATAAGTTTTTCTTTTAGGGATATAAATAAAACTTTAGAAGATAATCAAGTAAATGAATGCATGGATAAAATTTTAAATACTCTTAAAAATTTAGGTCTTGGTTTAAGATGAAAATTTACAAATTGCAAACCCCTGTAAATGCTACACTTGAAAATATAGCAGCAGATAAAAGCATATCTCATCGTTTTGCTATATTTTCGCTTTTAACACAAGAAGAAAATAAGGCTCAAAATTATCTCTTAGCTCAAGATACTTTAAACACTCTTGAAATTATAAAAAATCTTGGAGCTAAAATTGAAGAAAAAGATTCTTGCGTCAAAATTATACCCCCTAAAGAAATTTTATCTCCAAATTGTATTTTAGACTGTGGAAATTCAGGAACTGCTATGCGTTTGATGATAGGATTTTTAGCAGGAATTTCTGGTTTTTTTGTTTTAAGTGGAGATAAGTATTTGAATAATCGTCCTATGAGAAGGATAAACAAACCACTTACTCAAATAGGCGCTAGAATTTATGGAAGAAATGAGGCAAATTTAGCTCCACTTTGTATAGAAGGTCAAAATTTAAAAGCTTTTAACTATAAAAGCGAAATTTCTTCAGCTCAAGTTAAAACAGCTATGATTTTATCTGCTTTTAGAGCTGATAATGTATGCACTTTTAGTGAAATTTCTCTTAGTCGAAATCATAGTGAAAACATGTTAAAGGCTATGAAAGCTCCGATAAGGGTTAGTAATGATGGCTTAAGTCTTGAAATAAGTCCTTTAAAAAAACCTTTAAAAGCTCAAAATATAATCATTCCTAATGATCCTTCTTCGGCTTTCTATTTTGCTTTAGTAGCTATTATTTTGCCTAAATCTCAAATTGTTTTAAAAAATATTTTACTTAATCCTACTCGTATAGAGGCGTATAAAATTTTGCAAAAAATGGGCGCCAAACTTGAAATGACAATAACTCAAAATGATTTTGAAACTATTGGTGAGATCAGGGTAGAGTCTAGCAAGCTTAATGGCATAGAAGTTAAAGATAATATCGCTTGGTTGATAGATGAAGCGCCTGCTTTGGCCATAGCTTTTGCTTTAGCTAAGGGTAAATCTAGTTTAATAAATGCTAAAGAATTGCGCGTTAAAGAAAGCGATAGGATTGCTGTGATGGTTGAAAATCTAAAGCTTTGTGGTGTTGAAGCTAGAGAACTTGATGATGGTTTTGAAATAGAAGGTGGATGCGAACTAAAATCTTCAAAAATTAAAAGCTATGGGGATCACCGTATTGCTATGAGTTTTGCTATTTTAGGTTTGCTTTGTGGAGTTGAGATTGATGATAGTGATTGTATAAAAACTTCTTTTCCAAATTTTATAGAGATTTTATCAAATTTAGGAGCTAGGATTGATTATTGAATTAGCAAAAAACTATGGTTTTTGTTTTGGTGTTAAAAGAGCTATTAAAAAAGCAGAACAAATAAAAGATGCCGCAACTATAGGTCCTCTTATTCATAATAACGAAGAAATTTCTCGTTTACAAAAAAATTTTAATGTCAAAACTTTGGAAAATATAAAAGCTTTAAGCAATGAAAAAAAGGCTATTATAAGAACTCATGGTATTACAAAGCAAGATTTAGAAGAATTGAGAAAAAAAGATATAGAAATTTTTGATGCCACTTGTCCTTTTGTTACAAAGCCACAACAAATTTGCGAGCAAATGAGCAAGGAGGGTTATGAAGTTGTTATTTTTGGAGATGAAAATCATCCCGAAGTTAAAGGAGTAAAAAGTTATGTAAGCACAAAAGCTTATGTAGTTTTGGATAAAAAAGAGCTTCAACATATAAAACTTCCTAATAAAATAGCTGTAGTAAGCCAAACAACTAAGAAGCCTGAACATTTTATGGAGATAGTAAATTTTTTAATACTTAAAACCAAAGAAGTAAGAGTTTTTAATACTATATGTGATGCAACCTTTAAAAATCAAGATGCCATTAAAGAACTCTCGCTTAAAAGTGATGTTATGGTTGTTGTAGGGGGTAAAAACTCAGCCAATACAAAACAACTTTTTTTGATTGCAAAAACCAATTGTGAAGATAGTTATCTAATTGAAACCGAAGAAGAGTTAAAAAAAGAATGGTTTTTAGATAAAAAACATTGTGGTATTAGTGCAGGTGCTAGTACTCCTGATTGGATCATACAAAAAGTTATCGCCAAAATAGAAAATTTTAAAATTAATTAAAAAATGTTTTCAATATAGAATAAAAAAGTCAAAAATTTAAAAAAAATTAACAAAAATAAAAAAACTTAACACTAATTAAAGAAAAATAAGGTAAAATCAATCAATTTCTAAAAATTATTTTAAAGGACCATAATGAGCGAGGTGAACAAAAAAGTTCAAGGCATTGTAGACGATTATCTTGAGGAAGAAGATTTTGGACAGCTTTTAGAGGCTTTTGATAAATCAAGAGAAGAGGCTACAACAGAGGGTGTGATTGTAGAGATCAAAAATGATGAAGTTTATGTAGATATAGGTAAAAAATCTGAAGGTATTTTAGCTCTTAGCGAAATACAAGATGACAATTCTAAGTTATTATTTAATGTAGGCGATAGTATTAAAGTTTCTGTTATGGGTTCTCGTGGTGGCAGATCTTTACTTTCTCATAAAAAAGCTTTGAGAAAAGAAAAAGTTATTGAATTTATTAAAAACTATCAAGAAAATCAAGATGATATTTTTACCGTAAAAGTAGTTGGAAAAAATAAAGGCGGATTGATAGTTGTTGATGAAAATGATGTTGAATTTTTCTTGCCAAAATCTCAATATGGCTTCAAAGAAACAAATAACATTATAGGCAAAACGTTTAAAGTTAAAATTATTAAAATCGACAAAGATGAGCAAAGTATCATTGTTTCTCGTAAAAAAACTTTAGATGAGGAGAGAAGAAAACGCAAAGAATTGATCAATAATGTAGCACAACAAGAAGATTTAATTGAAGGTATTGTGAAAAAAATTACCACTTATGGTATGTTTGTAGATGTAGGAGGTGTTGATGGCCTTGTTCATTACAGCGAAATTTCTTACAAAGGACCTGTAAATCCTGGAACACTTTATAAAGAGGGCGATAAAGTTCCAGTTAAAGTAATAAAGTATGATAAAGAACGCAAACATTTATCCTTATCTATAAAAGCGGCTTTACCTGATCCATGGAGCGAGATAAAAGATACTCTTGATGTAGGTGATACCATTAAAGTAATAGTATCAAATATAGAGCCTTATGGTGCTTTTGTAGATTTAGGAAATGATATAGAAGGATTTTTACATATCAGTGAAATTTCTTGGGATAAAAACATCAAAAATCCAAAAGATTATATCAACAAAGGTCAAGAAATTGATGTTGAAGTAATTGAAATCAATCCGAATGAAAGACGCTTAAGAGTATCTTTAAGAAATTTACTTTCTAGACCTTTTGATGAATTTATGAAATCTTACAAAATTGCAGATGTGGTTGAAGGAGAAATTACCTCGGTAACTTCTTTTGGTGCATTTGTTAAACTTGGCGGTATTGAAGGTTTATTGCATAATGAAGATGCTTCTTGGGATAGAAACGATAAGTGCAAAGATAAATTCTCCCAAGGGGATAAAATCAAAGTAAAAATTATCAAAATAGACGAAGAAAACCAAAAAATATCATTAAGCACAAAAGAATTAAGCAGTTCTCCAGTGCAAGAATATGCCAAAATTCATAAAGTCGGCGATATTGTAAAAGGCGCTATCCGTGATATTAAAGATTTTGGTGTTTTTGTAGAGCTAAGTAAAAATGTTGATGCTTTAATTCATAAAGAAGATATAAGCACTTCTATGCTTGAAAATTTGAAAATTGGCGACGATATTGAAGCTGCTATAGTTTTTATTGATGAAAAGAAAAATAGAATTCGCCTAAGTGTTAAAAATCTTATTAGAATGAAAGAAAGAGAAGTTCTTAATGAAATCAATAATGATGATAAAGTGACTTTAGGTGATATCATTAAAGATCAGCTAACTTAATGAAAAAATACATTACAATAAGCATTTTGAGTATTTTATTACTCATTTTGCTTGCTGTTGTTTTTACATTGCTTTGGCAATTTAAAGCTAATGTAAATTTCATTCCACAATTTGCTAAAGATACAAATACGCAGCCAAGCATTCAAACCCAAAATCAAGATCTTTCATGGCAAGAAGAATTAGCAAAATGGCCTACACGAGATTTTACCCCAGCAGCAGAAAAATTTACCTTATATTTTGATGCGGATACTAGCGAGCTTAAGGAGAAAAATAAATATTATCAACTTATAGTTGGAAAATATGATATTTATTCTATGTTTTGCTTAAGACAGACTTTAAATTCTTTTAATGTGAAGTATTTTCTTCTTAAATCAGGTGATAGTCCAGAAATCTTTTTGGATACAGGTAATGAAAAACTTATAGATGATATTATGAAAGAATTAAAAAAATATAAAATAAATACAGAAGTAAAGGAAATTTGGTTATGAAAAAAAAGATTATAGTATGTGATGCTATTTTGGATAAAGGTATCGATATTCTAAGAAAAGCTGAAGATATTGAGCTTATAGAAGCTGCAAAAGTTCCAAAAGATGAACTTATGCAAATGCTAAGCGATGTTGAAGTTGCTATTACTAGAAGTTCTACAGATGTAGATATAAATTTCTTAAATCATGCCAAAAAATTAAAAGCACTTGTGCGTGCTGGGGTGGGCGTAGATAATGTTGATATTCCAGAGTGTTCTAAAAGAGGAGTGATTGTGATGAATGTCCCAACTGCAAATACTATTGCCGCAGTTGAACTAACAATGGTACATCTTTTAACATCAGCTAGAAGCTTTGTCAATGCTCATAATTTTTTAAAAATTGAAAGAAAATGGGAAAGAGAAAAATGGTATGGCATTGAATTGATGAACAAAACGCTAGGGGTTATAGGTTTTGGAAATATAGGTTCAAGAGTAGCTATCCGCGCTAAAGCATTTGGTATGAAAATTTTAGCCTACGATCCGTATATTTCTGCTTCTAAGATTACAGATTTAGATATGGAGCAAGCAAAAAATTTGGATGAAATTTTAGAAAAAAGTGATTTTATTACCATTCACACACCAAAAACCAAAGAAACCAATGGTATGATAGGAAAGCAAGAAATTGCAAAAATGAAAGATGGAATAAGATTAATAAATTGTGCTCGCGGAGGATTGTACACAGAAGAGGCTTTATATGAAGGTTTAAAAAGTGGTAAAATAGCATGGCTTGGTATAGATGTATTCAATAAAGAACCTGCGACTAATCATCCTCTTTTAGACTTTGAAAATATTTCAGTTACTTCTCACCTAGGAGCAAATACTTTAGAAAGTCAAGACAATATCGCAAGAGAAGCTTGTGAGCAAGCACTAAGTGCAGCACGAGGCGTGGCTTATCCTAATGCCTTAAATTTGCCAATTAAAACCGAAGATTTACCACCTTTTGTAGCTCCTTATATAGAACTTGTTTCTAAAATGGCTTTTTTAGCTGTTCAAATTGATAAAAATCCTATAAAAAGTATTAAATTAGAGGCTGAAGGAATTATTGGCGAGTATGCAAATTCTATGCTAACCTTTGCAGCTGTTGGTGCTTTGGGTGGAATTTTAGGAGAGAAAATTAATTATGTTAATGCAGAATTTGTTGCCAAAGAAAAAGGAGTTGAATTATCTTGCGAAACTCTTCCAAATAGTGGTTATAATAATAAACTTAGCGTTAAAATTATCACCGAAAATTCAAATATCAGTGTTTCAGGAACAGTGTTTAATGAAAATGAACAACGCATAGTTGGATTAAATGGCTTTAAAACTGATTTTAAGCCAAAAGGGAAAATGATTATTTTTAAAAACAAAGACATACCAGGAGTTATAGCTAAAATCAGCTCCGTTTTGGCAGCTAAAAATATCAATATAGCTGATTTTAGGCTTGGTAGAGATGGTTTTGGGTATGCTTTGGCTGTTGTTTTGATTGATGAAAAAGTTCAGAAAGAAGTATTAGATGAACTAAAACAATTAGAGGCGTGTGTATTTGTCCAATATGTTGAAATTTAAAATTTTAATTATAGAAGATGATATAGATTTAAACGAACTGCTTGTTTTAAAGTTGAAATCTAGTGGTTATGAAGTTATATCTTTAGTGGATTTTTTTGGAGTTGAAGATTTGCTCGATAATGAGCAAATCGATCTTTTAATAGTCGATAGAAATTTGCCCAGTGGAGATTCTTTAGAAAAAATTCAAGATTTAAGAGAGCAAGGATATAAAGAAGCAGTTATTTTTCTTACAGCCAAGGCTTTGCATCAAGATTTGCTCGAAGGCTTTGAAAGTGGTTGTGATGATTATGTTTGCAAACCTTTTGATTTCAATGAGCTTTTGCTTCGCATTAAAGCAATTTTAAAACGCCATAAAAAAGAAGAAGAAAAACTATCTTTTGGTGATTTTATTTTAGATTTGGCTAATTATGAATTCTTTTACAAAAATCAAAAATTAGAAATCTCAAATCTTGACTATGAGCTTTTAAAATGTTTTTTTGAAAATCCAAATACCTTGCTTACTAGACAATTTTTAAGCGAAAGTGTTTGGAAAGATGATACTACAAGTGATAAAACAATCAATATAGCTCTAACAAGACTTAGAAATAAATTTCCAAAACTAAAAGATCATATTATAAGTGTTAGGGGTGTTGGCTATAAATTATGCTAAAAACTAAAAATATTTTTATAGTTTTTTTTGTTGTATTGGCTTTGATTTTTGGGTTTATTTTTTATACTTTTACTAATTCTTATCTTAATTTCTTGCTTATAAAACAATATGAACAAAAAATCAAAAGTCTTGATGATGTTTTAAAATTTTCTCTCTTAGAGCATTTAAATGATGCTAATATCAAGGATTTTGCTAAAGATACTAGGGCTGATTTTATTATCTTAAACAATGATATGAAAATAAGTTCTGTAAAAAATCCTGATTTTTTTTCTAATCTTAAAGAAGGAGAAATTTTAAATTTCGATTCAAAAAAAATTCTTACTAAAAGCTTTATTTACAAAGGATATAAATATATTATTATTGTTTATCCTCGTTTTTTAGATTTAGAACTTTTTTGGACAAAAATAGCAATCGGTTTTGGAGTGTGCTTGCTGTTTGTTTTTATTTTAATGTTGTTGCTAGGTAGAAGAATAGAGAAAAATTTTAATAAAATTTTGGATTTTTTAGATTCTATAGGGGATCATAAAGTTGTTATATTAGAAAAAGGAATGTTTAAAGAATTTAATTTACTAAATGAGAAACTTTTAAAAACTAAGGATAAAATTCTAAAGAATACCCAAAAAAATAAAAAACAAAGCGATAAAATTACTTTAAAAAATACTCAGCTTGCTAGTGTGATTTCTGCTATTTCTCATGAGCTTAAAAATCCATTAAGCGTGATTGATCTTAGCTTAGAGATGCTAAAAGATGAGAAATTGGAAGATAAAAAATTAAAAAAGGAATTACTAGAAAAAATTTCGCGTCAAAGTATTAAACTTAATGCTTTAACCCATAAGCTTAATTTTGTTTTTAATCTTAATAGTGAAGCCTTGCAAATGCAAGAATTTGATCTTTTTTTTCTATGTGAAAAAATCACTAAAAACCCAGGCTTTGAAAGAGTTGTATTGCAAGGTAAAAGCACGAAAGTTAAGGCTGATGAATTTTTAATCGAGCAAGTGATTATAAATTTGCTTTCTAATGCTTTAAAATATAGTCAAAAAGAAGTCATTTTAACAGCAAGAGATCAAAAGATAATAGTGCAAGATTTTGGAAAAGGCATAGAAGAAGATAAAATAAAATTGATTACAAAAAAATTTTATAAAATTGATGTAAAAAGCGATAATTCTTTTGGTTTAGGACTTTTTTTAGTAAAGAAAATTTTAAATATACATAAAAGTTATCTTGAAATTTCTAGCACTTTAGGCTATGGTTCTAGTTTTAGCTTTAAACTCAGTCAAGGATAAAAAATGGCTCTTATAGATTTAATTGAAGCTTCAAAAAAATTTGGAGACAAAATAGTTTTAAATGAAGCAAATTTTAGTGCAAACGAGGGAGAAAAGATTGCTATTATAGGGAAAAATGGAGAAGGAAAATCTACTTTTTTAAAAACGCTTTTAGGCACACTTCCTTTAGATAGCGGTAGAGTAATAAGACAAAATGGAAAAAGCATAGCCATGCTTTCACAAAGCGTTGATTTTAACGCAAATTTAAGTGTAAAAGAAGCTATCAAGCAAGAGCTTGCAGAAATTTACAATGCTTTAGAAGAATATGAAATACTGCATAAAAAATTAGAAGAAGATCCTAGTAATAAAGATTATCTTAAAAAAATAGATACACTTATGACTTTGATTGATAGTAAAGATGCTTGGAATATAGAATCTAAAATAATACGCGTTTTAAAAGAATTTAGTTTGCTTGAGTATGAAAATCGCATTATATCTACTTTAAGTGGCGGAGAAATACGCCGCGTTGGGCTTTGCATACTTTTACTAAAAAATCCTGATATTTTATTGCTTGATGAACCAACTAATCATTTAGATGTATATATGACAAGCTTTTTGGAAGAATTGCTAAAAAATTCAAAGATGTGTGTGATTTTTATTTCCCATGATAGATATTTTATTGACGCTATAGCACACAAGTGTGTAGAAGTAGAGCAGGGTAAACTTAGTATTTTTAAAGGCGGATATGCAAACTATTTAGAGAAAAAAACACAAATTTTACAAAGCCTTGCTAAGAGCCATGAAACTCTTTTAAAGCAATTAAAAAGCGAAGAAGAATGGCTTAGAAGAGGGGTTAAAGCAAGACTTAAAAGAAATGAAGGACGAAAAGAACGCATTTTTAAAATGCGTGAAGAAGCGAAAAAAAATCCTGGAGCAATCAAACGCTTAAAACTTGAAATTTCAAGAGCGGCTTTAAATTTTAATGGAGAAAAAACGATCAATCGTAAAAAAATGCTTTTTGAGCTTAAAAATATAAGCAAAAATATAAACAATAAAAATCTTTTTAAAGATTTTTCAACGCGTATTTTACAAGGTGAACGTATAGCTATCGTAGGAAGAAATGGTTGCGGGAAATCAACATTGTTAAAAATTCTTCTAGGGCAAATAAAACAAGATTGCGGTGAAATAAAACGCGGAGAGCTTAAGATAGGATATTTTGATCAGGCTAGAAGCTTGGTAAATTCTGATAAAAGCTTGCTTGAAATTTTTTGTCCCAATGGTGGAGATAGGGTTGAAGTTCGCGGTAAAAATATGCATGTTTATGGATATTTGAAAAATTTTTTATTTCCTAAGGAATTTTTAGATAAAAGCGTGGCTCTTTTAAGCGGTGGAGAGAAAAATCGCGTTGCTTTAGCCTTGCTTTTTACTAAAGAATATGATGTTTTGATTTTAGATGAGCCAACTAATGATCTTGATATAGCTACGATTAATATATTAGAAGAATATTTACTTAGTTTTGAAGGGGCTATTTTGCTAGTATCGCACGATAGATACTTTGTTGATAAAATCGCAACAAAACTTTATGCTTTTGAGGGAGATGGATATATAAATATTTTACACACTCTTTACACTGAATATCTTGAAAATGAAAAAGAAATTGAAGAATTGGATAATTTTGCTTTAGAACTTCAAACCCAAGAGCAAAATAATAACCAAAAAGAAAAAAGCTCTAAAAAATTAAGCTACAAAGAAAATGAGATATTAAAAAACCATCCTGAAAAAATAGATTTTTTAGAGCAAAAGATAGCTAAATTAAATCAAGATTTATCCGATCCAAATGTATATCAAGAAATAGGTATTAACAAGCTTTATCAAGAACTTGAAGTAATGCAAAAAGAACTTGAAATTCTAGAAAATGAGTATTTTTTAGTATTAGAGAAAAGCGAGAATTTATAATTAAAAAGATTTTATATTTTTTTACTCTATGGAGCGGGAAACGAGATTCGAACTCGCGACCCCAACCTTGGCAAGGTTGTGCTCTACCCCTGAGCTATTCCCGCAAAAAATAAGTGGTGCCCGAGGTCGGACTCGAACCGACACAAGGTTGCCCTTACCAGATTTTGAGTCTGGCGCGTCTACCAGTTTCACCACTCGGGCTCATTTTTAAGATTTAAAGCTAAAATTATACTTTTTTAGGCTAAAAAATACTTTAAAAATAAAAAGTATTTTCAAAAAGACGATATAAAATTATATAATTTAAATTTTTGGAACAGTTATTGCTTTTGTTTATTAGCAATGTTTGAAAAGATTTTAACTTTAATACTTTAGAGGAAAAAAATGAGAATTACAAATAAACTTAACTTCACAAATAGCGTGAATAATTCTATGGGCGGTCAAAGTGCTTTATATCAGATATCTCAACAACTTGCTTCAGGTTTAAAAATTCAAAATTCATATGAAGATGCAAGCACTTATATAGATAATACGCGTCTTGAATATGAAATTAAAACATTAGAGCAAGTAAAAGAATCAACTAGTAGAGCTCAAGAAATGACTCAAAATAGCATGAAAGCTTTACAAGACATGGTTAAACTTCTTGAAGATTTTAAAGTTAAAGTAACTCAAGCTGCAAGCGATAGCAATTCTCAAACCTCAAGAGAGGCTATAGCAAAAGAACTAGAACGCATAAAAGAAAGTATAGTTCAGCTTGCAAATACTAGCGTTAATGGTCAGTATCTTTTTGCAGGTTCTCAAGTTGCAAACAAACCTTTTGATTCTAATGGAAATTATTATGGAGATAAAAATAATATTAATGTAGTAACTGGAGCTGGAACTGAAAGCCCATACAATATACCAGGCTGGGATTTATTTTTTAAAGCAGACGGAGACTATAAAAAACAAATAAGCACCAATGTTAGTTTTACAGATAATCGTTGGGATTTAAATAAAGACCCTGATAAAACTAAATATCTCACAGGAGATTCTAAATGGCAACAGCTTATCGGACAAGGTTATGTAAAAGATAATGGTTTGGATCCTGATAAAGATTTTGAATATGATGATAAACTAGATTTTCCTCCAACAACTCTTTATGTTCAAGGTACTAAACCTGATGGAACAAGCTTTAAAAGCGCTGTACTTGTAAAACCTGAAGATACTTTAGAAGATGTAATGGAAAATATCGGAGCTCTTTATGGTAATACTCCAAATAATAAAGTAGTAGAAGTAAGCATGAATGATAGTGGTCAAATTCAAATTACAGATCTAAAGCAAGGCAACAACAAACTCGATTTTCACGCTGTAGCTTTCACACCACAAGCCGATGATAGAGCTGAACTTACAGGTATTATTGATGCTGCCAAACAAGAAGGCATTTCAATGGATGAAGTTACAAATAGGGTTATGCAAGCTGCTACAGCTGCTCCTAGTAACGGAGATATAACAAAATTAAACAGCCCTGTAACTGTAACAATCAATAATCAACAATTCACAATCGATTTAAAACAAACTGATTTTATCAAAAGTAAAATGACAGATACAGATGGAAATGCTACTAATGGGGCTGATTATGATAATGTATATTTTGAAAAAAATGGAAATACTGTTTATGGTAATGTTTCTCAAGTTATCAAAGGAAGCAATGCTTATGCGACTGATTCAACCAAACTTAGTGAGGTAATGGCAGGAGATAGCCTAAATGGTACTACTTTAAATTTAAAAGTCAATTCCAAAGGTGGAAATTCTTACGATGTTACTATAAATTTACAAACTTCAACTGTAAGCTATCCTGATCCTAATAATCCAGGTCAAACTATAAGTTTTCCTATAACCCATACCGATCCTGCAACTGGAAATAGTGGAGTTGTTACAGGATCAAATGATATTACTTATGGTCAAATTAATGATATTATAGGTATGTTTGCTGCAGATAAAATTCCAACCCAAAGCATAACAGCTACAAATGGAAAAGTTGATGCAAATGGTTATAATAATTTACAACAACTCATGAAAGATTCACAAGCTACTGTTGATGTAAGTATGGATTATAAAGGCCGTATTAGTGTTACTGATAAACTTTCTTCAGGTACTAATATAGAAATTTCTCTTAGCGATTCTCAAAGTGGCCACTTTCCACAACCACCATTTAGCACAACTTCTTCAGTAACAAATGGTCCAAACTTTAGTTTTAGTGCAAACAACTCTTTGGTTATTGATGAGCCAAATGTGGATATTATTAAAGATTTAGATTCAATGATTGATGCTGTTTTAAAAGGCAATATGAGAGCAGATTCTGAAAGTGAAGATCCTAGAAATACAGGTATGCAAGGAGCTTTAGAAAGGCTTGATCATTTAGCAGATCACATTAGTAAGCTTAATACAACCATGGGTGCATATCACAACACAATAGAAGATGTAAATACTCGTTCTACTTTTTTAAGCGTGAATGTACAATCTATCAAATCAAATGTTATTGATGTAGATTATGGTGAAGCAATGATGAATTTAATGCAAGTTCAACTTGCATATCAAGCTTCTCTTAAAGCTAGTACAACAATTTCCCAACTTAGCTTATTAAATTATATGTAAAATTTTTTATGGTATAATTTGGCTTTGATTTTATTTTCAAGGAAAAAATATTAAAAAAGAAGCCATTTTTACCAGCTCTACACTTGTTATTTTTTATCTTTGTCTTTGTATGCTAGCACCTAGCATGGGAGAATGGGTTTACAAGGCTAATTTATTTTTATTTGGAGAATTTGGGTATTATTATCCATTTTCTTTGCTTATATTAAATTATCTCTATTATAAAAAAAATTATAAAATAGAAAATTTTAAGCGTAGAGAACTTTTTGGTTTTTCTTTAGCCTTTTTTTCTACTTTACTTTTATTTTCTGTCTTTTATAGAGGGTTTGGGTATATTTTAGAAATTGTATATGGATTTTTTTCTATAATCTTAGGGCATACAGGGAGTGGAATTTTCGCTCTTTTGCTTTTACTATTTTCTTTGATCTTATTGTTTCCAAAATTTGCAAAAGAAATTTTAAAAATAGAATTAGATTTTACTTATTTATTAAAAGTAGAGCAAGCTTTTAAATCTTTACTTATGCGTGTATTTGGTGGAGAAAACGAGAAAGAAGATATAGGCAAATCAGAACCTATGGTGCCAAAATTAAATATTTTACAAGATAATATATACGAAAATTCACAAATAAATGAAAAAGAAAAAACCAATAACTTAGAACAGATAATTAAAGATAGCAATATCAACGCAAGTAAAAATTCAATTACCACAGCTAAGGAAAACTTTGAAAAACTAAAAAATCAAATTTTAGATGAAACCATAGAGATTGATAAACAAAGCTTAAAAGAATCGAGAAGTTTTGTTTATGAGCATTCTCAACAAGTGCGAAATTTCGCACAAAAAGCTAGTAAAATGAGCATTAGTCTTGATGAAGATTTTAATTTTATTTCAGAAGAAGAGGTAGATATGATTCCTGAACGTTTTTTAAAACCTAAAAAACTTGAAGATATAAAGCAAATAGATACAAATAAAAATTTAGATGAGCCAAGTTATAAGCGTAAAAATATTGAAATTCCAGTTTCTAAACAAGAAGTTAAACCAAAAATTTTTACAAAAGAGCTTGAACTTAGAGAGAATTTGATAAAAAAAGAAAAACTAGAACAAGAATACAAAGCCTATCAAAATGAAATTTTAGAAAATAAAGTAAAACAAGAAATTAAAAAATTAGAAGAATATGATGCGATAAATTCAAGCGATATTATAGAAGGGAATAAATATAGTTTTAATAGCCCAAAAACAATTAAAACAGAAACAGAAGAATCAAACAAAATAAATGAAAATAAAAATCCAGATAAAACAGACAATATCTTTGAATTTGCTCCCATTGTAGAAGAGTTAAATCATCCTTATATAGAACCTACTCCTATAAAAAATATAAATGAAATAGTTATAGAAGAAAAAAATACACTCGATTTTATCCAAAATACAGAAACTAAAATTGATGATAAAAAAACAAATGATCAAGAAATTAAACTTCAAAAAGCAGTTTTAGCCAAAGAAATTGCTATTAACCAAGCTTTATTGCGTGAAATAGAGCAGGGCGAAGTAGAAAAACCAAAAGATTTCACCTTGCCGCCATTAGATTTTTTAGCTAATCCAAAAGAACATAGACAAGAAATCAATGAAAGTGAAATAGATAAAAAAATTTATAATCTTCTTGAAAAGTTGCGTCGTTTTAAAATAGGCGGTGATGTTATAAGCACTTATGTTGGTCCTGTTGTAACTACTTTTGAATTTCGTCCTAGTGCAGATGTAAAAGTAAGTCGTATTTTAAATTTACAAGATGATTTAACTATGGCTTTAATGGCAAAATCAATCCGTATTCAAGCTCCAATACCAGGAAAAGATGTTGTAGGCATAGAAGTTCCAAATGATGAAATTCAAACCATTTATCTAAGGGAAATTTTACAAAGTGAAGTTTTTAAAAATGCTAAAAGCCCTTTAACCATAGCTTTAGGTAAAGATATAGTAGGTAATGCTTTTGTAACCGATCTTAAAAAACTTCCGCATTTGCTTATTGCAGGAACTACAGGTAGTGGTAAAAGTGTGGGGATAAATTCTATGCTTTTAAGTCTTTTATATCGCAACTCTCCTAAAACCTTGCGTTTGATGATGATAGATCCTAAGATGCTTGAATTTAGCATTTATAATGACATTCCTCATCTTTTAACTCCTGTTATCACAGATCCAAAAAAAGCAGTCAATGCACTTTCAAATATGGTAGCCGAAATGGAAAGACGCTATCGTTTAATGGCTGATGCAAAAACCAAAAATATAGAAAATTACAATGAAAAAATGAAAGAATTAGGTAGCGAAGAGCTCCCTTTTATTGTAGTAATTATTGATGAACTTGCTGATTTAATGATGACTGCGGGTAAAGATGTAGAATTTTATATAGGAAGACTTGCTCAAATGGCAAGAGCAAGTGGAATTCACTTGATTGTAGCCACACAACGGCCTTCTGTTGATGTTGTAACAGGACTAATTAAAGCGAATTTGCCAAGTAGAATTTCTTATAAAGTAGGGCAAAAAATTGACTCTAAGGTTATCTTAGATGCTATGGGTGCTGAGAGTTTACTTGGAAGAGGAGATTGTTTATTTACTCCTCCTGGAACAAGTTCTATAGTGCGTTTGCATGCACCTTTTGCGAGTGAATTTGAAATAGAAAAAATCGTGGATTTTCTAAAAGATCAACAAAGCGTAGAATATGATGAAAGCTTCTTAAAAGATCAGCAAAGCGCGGGTGTTACAACAAATGAAAGCTTTGATGGGGAAGTAGATGAGCTTTATGAAGAAGCTAAAAGAGTAATCTTAGAAGATGGAAAAACAAGCATTTCTTATTTGCAACGCCGTTTAAAAATCGGCTATAACCGCTCTGCAAATATTATTGAACAACTTACTCAAAATGGAGTTTTAAGCGAACCTGATGCCAAAGGACAAAGGGAAATTTTATAAGATTTTTTTTATTTTGATATAAAAACTAATTACATAAAGAAGAATTTATAAAGATAAAAGCCCAGTAAAAAGGGCTTAAAATTATTTATCTCTAAGATTTAATTCGGTAATTAACTTACTATAAGAATTATAATCTTTTCTTTTAAGATAAGATAAAAGTCTTTTTCTTTGACCTACAAGTTTTAAAAGTCCTAATCTTGATGAAAAGTCTTTTTTGTAGATTTTTAAATGTTCTGTAAGTTCTGCAATTCTTGCAGTTAAAAGAGCCACTTGAACTTCTGTTGAACCAGTATCACCTGGTTTTTTAGCGAATTTCGCAACTATTTCTGCTTTTTTGGCCGAATCCAAAGCCATGATAGACCTCCTGATTGGTAAAATAATAAAATTAAAGAACTATAATTTTACCTTAAAAAGCAAAAAATAAACTGAATTTATCTTTTTTAGAAGGTTTTGTCAAAATTTAAGTCTTTTTCTAAGAATTATTTATTATAATTACAGCTATTTCTGTAGTTATAATAAGGAGAATCTGTGCTATTTACCAAAGCTAGCGAATACGCTTTACTTTCTTTAATTTATATTTCTCAAAAAGAAACACCTCAAGATGTAGATTCTTTAGCTTTAGAGCTTGATATTCCTAAAAGTTTTTTAGCTAAAATTTTACAAACTTTAGCTAAAGATGGCTTGTTAAAATCCTTTAAAGGGGCAAAAGGTGGTTTTGTTTTAATCAAAGAACCAAGTCAATATACTATAAAAGAAATTGTTAATAGTGCCGAAAAAAAGGATATCAGTGTATTTGAATGCAGTGGTGGCACTTGTCCAAATAATAAAGAAGAAAATTGCACCTTAATGCCTATGTTAGTAAATTTACAAAATAAAGTAGATGAATTTTTAGATTCTATTACTTTAGAAGATATTATGAAAAATAATGGCAAAAAATAAAATAGTCGATTTAGTTTTTCCTTTCTTGGGGCCTTTAATTGCTCCTGTTTTAAAAGCTAAAAGCTTAACTATTGTTGGTTTTTTAGTTTGTATTTTAGCTATTATTATAGTTCCTTTACCAAGTCCTATTTTGGACTTTTTCTTAGCTTTAAGTATAGCTTTATCGGTATTAATTATTTTAATTTCTATTTATATACCTAAACCGACAGATTTAACAACTTTTCCAACTTTAATCTTGATTATTACTTTATTTAGACTTTCTTTAAATATAGCTACTACAAGGATGATTTTAAGCGAAGGGCAAAACGGCCCTGAAGCTGTGAGTGAGATTATAGCAGCATTTGGAGAATTTGTTGTTGGTGGAAATATGGTCATTGGTGTGATTGTATTTTGTATCTTAGTATTGATTAATTTCATGGTTGTAACAAAAGGTAGTACAAGGGTTTCTGAAGTACAAGCAAGATTTACACTTGATGCAATGCCGGGTAAACAAATGGCTATTGACGCGGATTTAAATGCAGGACTTATCGATGAACAAACCGCTAGAACAAGACGTCAAGAAGTTATTGCTGAAGCAAACTTCTATGGTGCAATGGATGGTTCTTCTAAATTTATCAAAGGAGATGCTGTTGCAGGAATTATCATAACTATTATAAATATCATAGGTGGTTTTTTAATAGGATCTTTTCAGCACGATATGGCTTTAAGCGATGCTGCATCTACTTATACTATTTTAACCATAGGCGATGGACTTGTATCGCAAATTCCAGGGCTTATTACTTCTACTGCAACCGCTATAATTATCACTCGTGCAAGCAAAGATGAGGAAAATTTTGCAGAAGGAACTTTAACTCAACTTTTAAGTGAATATCGCACACTTTTAATAGTAGGTTTTGTACTTTTTATCTTTGCGTTAGTACCTGGTTTGCCAACTTTATCCTTGGGCTTTATGGCTTTAGTTTTTTTAAGTCTTGGCTATCTTACCAAGCAGGTTAAGGAAGGTAAAATTGATATAACCACAGTTAAAAAAAGCAAACCAAGTGCCGCAGCTGCATCTCAAAGTGGAGCAGGTGGGACAACGGCAGCACCTGCTAAGAAAAGCGAAGAGGAAATTCTCAAAGAAGAAGAGCACAAGATTAACGACATACTCAAAGTTGAAATTTTAGAACTTGAACTTGGATACGGACTTATTAAGCTTGCTGAAAACGAACTTACAGAAAGAATTCGCTCAATGAGAAGAAGTATTGCTGAAAGTTTAGGATTTTTAATGCCAAAAATAAGAATAAGAGATAATTTAAGACTTAAACCAAATGAGTATAGTTTTAAACTCAAGGGCGTGTCTATAGCAAGTGCTGAAATTTATCCGGATAAATATTTAGCCATGGATAGTGGTTTTATCACAGAAGAGATAGAAGGGATTGCTACAAAAGAACCTGCTTTTAACTCTGATGCACTTTGGATTGATGCGAATTTAAAAGATGAAGCAACATTAAATGGCTATATAGTAATAGATCCTGCAAGTGTTATTTCAACACATATGAGCGAACTTATCAAAGCACACGCAAGCGAACTTCTTACACGCCAAGAGGTGCAAAATCTTCTTGATAAGGTTAAAAATGATTATCCAATCATTGTAGAAGGTGCTTTAGGTGTTGCACCTGTAAGTCTTATTCAAAAAATTCTCAAAGACTTGCTTAAGCATCACATACCAATTAAAGATATGCTTACTATTTTAGAATCTGTAAGCGATATAGCAGAAGTAAGCAAGAGTTTTGATATGATTATTGAACATGTAAGAGCGTCTTTAGCTAGGATGATTACAAATATGTATTTAGATGATAAAGGAAATTTGGATATTTTTATCTTAGACTCTGCTAGCTCTGCAGTGTTAATGGAAAATGTACAATTTAGAGATGGAAGTTATCACTTGCCTTTAAGTGTAGCTCAAACAGGCACTTTAGTAGATACTCTAAGGGCTGAAGTTGCCGCGGTAGCAAATGGTCGTATCAAGCCTTTTATACTTTGCGTTGAACCGCAACTTAGAAAATTCATTGCTGATATTTGTTATAATTTTAGCATTAATATAGTAGTGTTAAGTTTTGCAGAAATTGCAGAAAATACAAATTTTAATACCGAGGGTATTATTAGGATAGAACTTTAAGGAATATAATGAAAATTTATCATCTTTCGCATACAGATCTTGATGGTTATGCTTGTCAATTTGTAGTAAATTTTTATTTTAAAAATGTGAAATTTTATAATTCTAATTATGGTAAAGAAATTAATGAAAATTTTAACTCTATTATAGGCGATATAGAAAAAGATGAAAATTTCGGGAAAGCTATTATTCTAATAACAGATTTAAATTTAAATTTAAATCAATGTGAAGAATTTGAAAAAATTTGTAAAGAGAAAAATATTAAAATTTTTCTTCTTGATCATCATCAAAGTGGCGAAGAATGTGCTCAAAAATATTCTTGGTATTTACTTGATTCTAAAAGATGTGCAACTAAAATCGTTTATGATTTTTTCTCTAAAATCTGCACTCCTGTTTTAGAACTTTCAAAATTTGTTGATGTGGTTAATGCTGTTGATATTTGGCTAAGCGAGGATGAAAATTTTGAACTTGGAAAGGTTTTTTTAGGCTTGATTGCCAATGCAAAAGAAATAAATCGCGTGATGTTTAAAGAATCTCAAATCGATTATATGTTTTTCTTGCTTGATAAGGCTTGGAAATTTATAGGAAAAGAAAATGCGAATATTTTACTCGATAATGCTACTCATTTTATAAAAAAGGATTATTTTGCCAGAAAAAATGATGATACTCTTTCTAATTTAATTTCTTGTTTTGTAGTTGAAAAACTAAGTGAGCTAAAAGAAAATTTCAGTATAGAATATGAAGGCCATAAAGGCATCTTAACTTCAAATATAGGCAATACTTCTGTTATTGGAAATGATTTTTTAGTAAAAAATCCTGATTATGACTTTTTTATTGATGTTAGTTCTAGAAAAACCTTAAGTTTTCGTGCAAATGGAAAAATAGATGTAAGTTTAATGGCTAAAAATTTAGTAGGTGGTGGTGGACATAAAAATGCTAGTGGTGGACTTTTTGCGACATTTAAAGATGGAGCAAATTATAATCATATTAAGGCTCAAATTATTGATTTAATTAAAAGCAAAAAACTTAAAAAGGAAAACAATGAATCAAAACAATAATAAAACCTTAAAAAATGAACTAGAAGATTTACAATATGAGCTTAGCATAGTTTTAGAAGCTATGCTTTTATACGCTGGAGTTAAAAGAGAAAAATTAGAAAATGCAATAGAAGCTTATATTGATAATATAGATAATGTGCTCGAAAATTCCAACAAAGAAGGGGTTGATGAAATTTTAGAAGTGGTGGAATTTCTAAAAAATAAATACAAAGATTTTTTTCAATGAAAAAGTGTATTTTAATTTTTTTTAGTTTATATTCTTTAAGTTTTGCTAATATTTACGAAAAATTAAATGATTTTGCTTATGAAAAAAAACCGAACAAAGATTTTAAGATTCAAGAAGTTAAATTAGTGCAATTTTCACAAGGAAATAAAGATTGCCTTGAACTTTTAATAGAAGCTGGTCAAGTTAGAATTTTAAATAGCTATAATTCTTGTCAAAAATTATCTAAAGATGAAAGTTTTCAAAAATTTCTTAATGAAGATTTTTTAAAACTTTATAAAAATAATGGATACTTGATTAATGAAAATTTACAAAATTTGAAAAATACTATGCAAGATATTATGATATATTATAAACTCCGATATTCTTTTAGTAAAGATGTAAAAGATATGAGTAAAAATAAGAATTTGGATGTTTTAAATATAGATGAAAAAGATGGTGGTACTTTGCTTTATAAAATCAACAATCAAGCTTGCGTTGGAATAGAACTTACAAGACATGACTCAAGAATGGCTATGAAAATATACGGAATAGAAAATTTGGATAAAGAGTGCAAACTATTTATCCAATCGCCTTCTTTTAAAGATCTTTCTTACACAAAAAAAGATTTTAAGTGGTATTATTTAGAATAAATAAATGCTTTAATTTTTAAATAAAAATTTTTAAAAATCGCACTTAAAATAAAAGTATCTTGCCTTCCAAGATTTTGAAAAACGCAGTTATCTAAGTCTTTTTTTTCTTGAATGCTTAAATTTTTCATTAAACCAACCTCTAAAAATATTGCAAACTTCAATTTTATCAAAAAAACTTTATTTTTATTTTAAAGTTTTAATTATAAGGCAAATAAATATTGTTTTAAGAATTTGAAGTTTTTTATTGAAATATTATTAACTTTTATTGACTTTTTTGAAGCAAAGTTATATACTGAATTCGAATTAGACAAATTTAAGGAGGAAAAATGATGAATAAATTTTCTATAGTTTTAACTTTGTTGTTATGTGGAAGTTGTGCTTTAGCCTTAGATCCAAATTTGGAAAAAACTAAGAGTGCAACAGGTATTGATCTACCTACTGCCAAATGGAATTTACCTAAGGCTTTAAATGAAGATGGTACCATAGATGAAACTAAAATGCCAAAAAATTCAGAATATAGCAAAATGGTTATTTTGGGAAATAAAATTCTTAATGAAACAAGCAAATATGTAGGTCCACAGGCCAAAGATCCTAAAAAAAGATTTGCGGGAAATAATCTTTCTTGTTCAAGTTGCCATGCTAATGGTGGAAGTGTACAAAATCAATCAGGTTTTGTAGGAATTTGGGCAAGATTTCCACAATATAATGCCAGAGGAGATAAAGTAATTACCTTAGCAGATAGGATCAATGGCTGTTTTGAACGCTCTATGAATGGCAAAAGAATGCCTAGTGATGCGCCTGAAATGAAAGCCATGCTAACTTATATGCAATGGTTATCTCAAGGAGTTCCAGTAGGAGCTAAGATAGAAGGGCAGGGGCTTAAGAAGATAGATTTCATCTCGAGAGCAGCTGATCCTAAAAAAGGTAAAGCAATTTATATGGATAAATGTGCCGTTTGTCATCAAGAAAATGGATTAGGGCTTAAAAATGAGGATAGCGCAGGTGCGTATTATCTTTATCCACCACTTTGGGGCAATGATAGTTATAATACAGGAGCTGGAATGTATCGTCTTATCAAAGCTGCTTCTTATATTAAAGAAAATATGCCTCAAGGTGCGCCTGACTTAAGTCTTGAAGATGCTTATGATGTAGCAGCTTACATGAATTCACAAGCCCGTCCTATTAAAGCAAATAGAGATAAAGACTTTCCAGATAGAAAGGTTAAGCCTTTGGATATGGATGTAGGACCTTATGATGATAGCTTTTCTACAACCCAACATCGCTATGGACCTTATACAAATATGATCAAAAAATAATTTTAAGGCAATTTTTATTGCCTTAAAAAATTTATTATTTCATATTACTTAATTTTTTAACTAGATCTTCTAAATCTTGCATCGAATTGATTGCACTTGGGTTAATTTGATATTTTCCATTAACAACAAAAGCAGGGGTGCCATAGGTTTTAGCTATATCATTAGCTCTTTGAAACTCGCTTAAAATTTCTTTAGCTTTTGGGGTATTTAAAAAATTTAATACTTCATTTTTATTTACATTCATAGCCTTTAAACCTATGTCGTAAAATTCATCTAAATTCGAAAAATTTCTTTGCTTGTTTAAAAAATAAGAAACAAAATAAACATCAGCAAGTTTATGAGATAAACTATCAGAATAACTCGCGTCTTTACCATTTTGCTCATCTTTGTATTGAGCAAAGGCAAAAAGCTCATTCATTTCTTTGGAAAAATCTCCATTCATTAAACTTACAGGATAGAGTTTAAAATGTAAATTTGGAAAAGCTTCTCTTAGTTTTTCAAGGGTTCCAAATTTATGATGATTATAACAATGTATACATTTATAAGAAAATGCTTCTATTACACTATTTTCGGAGTTGGGTAAATTTGGATTAAGAGTAATAAAACTATTATTTGCTAACGCAAAACTTGAGCAAAATACAAGCGCTAAAACAAATTTGCAAAAAAAATTACGCATACTATATCCTTGATTAAATAAAATTTTCAGAGATAATTTTATTTAAAAAAAATAAATAAGCCCAAATTTATTTTTGGGCTTATTGTTTTATTTTTTAGGATTGAATGCTTGATCAACGCTAAAAGGCATTGCTTGATAACCCGTGCCTGAACCGCTAAATTGAATTTGAACCGAAGGCTCCTTAGCACCCCAGTTAAATTCATCAATTTCAGGTTTTGGCTCTCCAAGACTTACACCTTTGCTAAGATCAAAAGCCATTCCAGCTGTTGCGCTATAAACCATAATAGAATCTTTATCTGGTTCATATTGAGTTAAAGAAGTTACAGGAGAAAACCATTCATTTCCACGATTTTTACCATATTCCCAAATTTGTTCCACAGTTTTATTTTGCTGATCGATTTTATAAATTACAGCACGAGAATATTTTTGACTTGCAAACGCAGGTTGTTCAGCTCCTCTTGCATCACCATTATCAAAAACACTTATATAAATATAACGCTTGTTTGATTTACTATCAATTCTCCAGCCTGTATGTTGCGTCCAAGTGAAATCAAATCCACCATTGTCATTTTCATAACCTGGGCATTTGCTATAATCATCATCACAAACAATTTTTTTGCCATTTTTATCTACAGGTTGCAATAAATATTTTTGAAATTCTTTATTCCACCCTTTATGTGCCCCTAAAATCCATTTTATTTTTTTATCACGACCAATTTTAACAACAGCACTTTGATGGCGACTAGAAATAATAATACTATCATCACTTGGATCATAATCAACGCTATTTACATGAGCCCAATTCCTACCTATACCTGTACCTGCTATATCTCCAAATTTGTCGCTTTCATCCATTTTGGCAAGTTCTTCATCGCTTAAAGTTTTACCCGCTTTGCTTGCATCTATATTTAAACACACTGCACCTTGATCTAAAGCTTTGATAATAGTACTTCTATAAGGATCTAAAATCTCATACAATCTCCAATCATCAACAACATTACCATTCTCATCTACTTCTATAATAGCATCACGCACTGTGCGTACATGCTTACCATCTGGACGCAAAGTATTTGCTGAAGCTACTCTTAATAAATAATGCCCATTTTGCATATTGTCCATAGCATGAGAAAAATCTATATAGGTAGCAGGTAATTTGCGATTGAAAATTTCTCTTCCTAAGATATCGTATTTTACATATCTTTGACCAAATCCCCAAGTTAAAGCTCCATCTTTGTTTTGATGAAAACCCATCATAATTCCACGATTGTAAATATTATCCCAGTTCATTAGTTTATCGTTATCAAAATACCATCTGATTTCACCCTTAGTATCTATGATAAAGACATTTGAATTTTCATCCCATTCCATAGCACCACCTACAGGATTATTCCATACAGATTGTGAGCCTTTGCCAGATTGTTTTCCAGGAGCATTATTTACTAAATATAGCCTATCTGAAAATTTTGGATCCATTTTTAATACTTTCACATTTTCAAAAGGAGTTCCTCTTTGATCAGTACTTCCACTTGGTTCTATGCTAACCCCTGGAGTTGTAATTTTATAAATCTCATCAATGACTTTTTGACTTTTACCATTTGCAGTTTTAGTATAACTTACCTTTACTGTATTAAATAAGAAGGATAAAGTCCAAAAATAGGAATTCCACCATAAGTCTTAGCCATTTTAGAATTCACATTATAAGAAATAGTTTGACCATTTGGTTTAGGAACAATGGTTACTTTTATATCACTTAAGACATAACCATTATCCATAATAATAGCGGTCAAAGGAGACAATCCATAAGGATTCATTTTAATCGCACCTATTTGTCCTTGAATTTGCCAATCTATTTTCGCTCCACTAGGACCACCCATGGCCATTAAAGCATTAGGTGCAAGTAGGGTAGAACCCGCCAAAAGTGCCATACAAAGAGTTTTGCTAAGTCTCATGATCAATCCTTTAAAATTATTTAAGCCATCCTAAGATAGCTTAATAAAATTTTAATAATACACAACAAAAATAATTTGTTGCGTATTTTAAGAGTATCTTTAAATGACTTGATTTAAATGATTTAAACTAGCTATATTTTGATTTGGATTTTTTGGTTCGCCTATAAATTTAAGCACCAAAACCAAAATAACAATCACCAATGCAAAAATTTTAGCATTAGGTTTATTTTTATCTAAAACATAGACTATAAACATTGCAAAAAGCACAATAAAACAACATAAAAATGCTATAAGACAGCAAATTGCCATATTCATAAACTTTAAACTAGGAATCAAATACCAACCATTGCTATAAAGCCCATTTTCAAAATTAGGTGGAGTTCCTATAAAAAATTTTTGAAAAGCATTAAGATGATTATAAGCATTTTCTGGAACTACAGGGGTATCCATCCCACATTCTCCTGTTGGCAAAAACCAACTAGGAGCCCACTCATGCAAAGGTAAATTAAATGGATAAATAGGAATTTCACGACATCCATCTACACCTGCAAAAGGATTTTCAGAATGAACCACTTCATGAATATGATTTAAAGTTATACAATGCTCCAAGCCAAGCCAAATTCCATAAAAAGCTAAGCCATAAGAAAAAATTTTTATAATATTATTTTTAGGGTTGATTAATGCAATCATACCACCTATAGCCATAACAAGCATATCAAATCTTATATACACACATTGTTCGCAAGGTTCCATAAAAAGATATTCTTGAAATAAAAAATGCGCTATACAAGTAAGCCCTATAGTAACTATAATCAAAATTAACCAAGGTTTGCGCGTATCTTGCCATTTGGAAAGTGAAAAATTTCTGCAATTATCTTTCATTTTTATACAACTCATTTTTGCTTGCTAAGTTCTTTAGTAATTTCAATCAAAGCCTCTGGAGAGTTGATTGCACTTGGAACGATTTGATATTTTCCATTAACAACAAAAGCAGGGGTGCCATAATTTTGCGAAATAGGATTGGCAATTTCATAACTTTTTAAAAGCTCTGCAGCCTCTGGAGTTTTTAAGAAATTTTCAAAATCAGCTTTACTTACATTCATTGCTTTTAAACCGACACTATAAAAAGCTTCAGGATTTTTACCATTTTCCCATCTTTGTTTTTTCTTAAAATATGCATTAAAATAAGCTTCAGCAACTTTATGAGTTAAGCTATTTTTATCCGTAGGATCAGCTTTATTTACACCATCTTTAAATGCCGCAAAAGCAAAAATTTCATTAGCTTGCTTTCCATAATCTCCCATAGAACTTACAGGATAAAATTTATAAGTTAAATTAGGTAATTTTTCTTTAACTTTACCCATGGTATTAAATTTGTGATGATCATAGCAATGAGTACAGCGATAAGAAAAAATTTCAATCAATGAATTATCAGCGTTAGCAATAGGATTTTTAAGAATTACATATTCTTTACCTTCACTTAATGCACTGGCACTTATACCTGCTAAAAAAGCACATACAACAATAGATCTTGCTAATTTTACTGGAAATTTCATTACCTTCTCCTTGAAATTTGGTTTTGATAAAACTTTTTATTAAGTTTTTATGTAATAACCATTATAAAACTATTAAAATAAAAATATTCTTAAAAATTTTATAACTAAGAATATTTACTTTAACTAAAAATCAAGAATAGGGGATTAAAAAATTTAATGCACAAGTTATCATTTTTATGTATATTTTGATAATAATATAAAATCATTTAATTTTTAAATATTCTTTATAGTTTTCAAGAAAAATAAAATATAATTTTAATTTACAAAATAAAATTATCAATTTTTTACATTATATTTTATGGATAAGTTTATTTCACTCAAAAGGTAAAATCATAAAAGTATGTAAAAATAGTAGCTTAATCTATATCAAAGTAGAATAATCTAGGTGTATATAAAAAAGTTTGAAAATTACAGTTTTCAATACAAAATTATAAATTTTACATATTTTTACCTTTTATCATATCTTTTTATGATTGATATAAGATTTATTTAATAAAAATATTTCAATCTTTTTGGCTTGCATATAAAAACAAACTTTTTCCTAAAAAAGCTTTTTTTTACTAAGTTAATACTAAAATACCTTTTCTAGTTAAAAAGCTAAAATTTTAGATTTAGGAAAAGTTTTTATGAAATACCCTTTAGATTGTGAAGAAAATTTTGAAAAATCATTCTTATTTTGGCTAGCAAAATATGTAAAATTTAAACTCAACTCGCTATCTAACAAAGAATTAAAAAATCCACAAGCTTTAGCAGAAGTTAATTTTGCTCTTGCAAAAGGTGTAAAAAACATTGATGAACTTGATGCTCTAGCAAAAAAAGCAAGAAATGCTGGTTTAAGTGGAGTTAATACTTATTTTAACCCCTTAAAAAAAGTATTTGAATATTTAAATTTTTACAAGCTTTATTCTTTAAAACAGATTGATGAAGAACTCATTGTAGAAGTTTTAGCAAGTATAACAGGTGCTTTATCAGATGCAAGTAAAAAAAATTACCGTATTGCTGTGATTAATTTTTTTGATTTTTTAGACAAGCAAAATGAAGAAGATGAAAAAGCGCATATTTTCGATATTAATCTTAAAAACTGGGCAGGTATAGCGGGTTCTAAAGGGGTAAAATTACCTGAATTTATGAGCGAAGAAGAGCTTAAAAAATTTTTTGATGCTATTGAAAATGCAGATTTTAAAAACAATACCATACGCAATAAACTTATTATTAAAATCATCATTTTTACAGGCATACGGGTAAGCGAAGCTATCAATATCAAAATGGGTGATATTAGCGAAGAAAACGATCTTTATATCATAAGAATAAGAGCTAAAGGCAATAAATATCGTGTTGTAATGATAAAAAAAGAACTTATTTACGATTTGCTTAAAAATGTAAGTATTAATTATATGAGCAAAGACGCCCTACTTTTTGTCAATAAAAAAGGCACTCCACTGACTCAATCTTATGTCAGTCGCATAGTAGAACAGCTTTTATTTCGTGCAGGAATTCGCAAACAAAAAAATGGTGCTCACATGTTGCGTCATACTTTTGCCACCCTACTTTATAAAAAGCAAAAAGATTTAGTTTTAGTTCAAGAAGCTTTAGGGCATGCGAGTTTAAATACTTCAAGAATTTATACTCATTTTGATAATGATAAATTAAAACTTGCCGCACAGGTTGCAAAGGAATTAAGTGACTCTTGAAAACTATGCTATTTTTGGTGGATATTTTTACCATGATTTAAAACACACTTTAAAAGCCTTTAACCACAAAGAAAGTAAAAAGTGCTTTAAATTTATAGAAAAATATAAAAATGATTTTTATATTTTAATGCTTGCTGATTATGAGCTATATAGATATTTTCAAGATAAAAATTTCACAAGCAAAAAAGCTTATTTGTCTGTATTTGCTTTTAAAAAAAGAAAAAAATTTCAAAAAGAAGATATCGATGAAGAAAAATTTATTCCTGAATTTATAAATTTTTTAGATCAAGATAATTACAAAGAAAATTTCATCAAGGTTAAAGAGGCAATCTCTAAAGGAAGAGTTTATCAAATCAACCTCACTCAAAATTTTAACTTTCATAGCAAAATGGATTCTTTTGAACTTTTTAAACTTTTGCTTTCTAGACAAGATACTGAATTTAAAGCTTTTATAAAAGATGAAACAAGAGAAATTTTATCCTTTTCTCCTGAACTTTTTTTCAAAACCAAAAAAAGAAAAATATTTACAAAACCTATGAAAGGTACAATTAAGCGCGATAAAGATCCTATAAAAGATGAAGAAAATAAAACCTTCTTACAAAATGATACAAAAAATCTGAGTGAAAATGTTATGATTTGCGATCTTTTGCGTAACGATCTTTCAAAAATCATCACAAAAAAAAGTTTAAAAATCAAACTTTTTGAAATTCAAAGCCACCCTACTTTACATCAAATGACTTCAAGCGTACAAGGAAAACTTAAAAAAAATATTTCTTTATATCAAATTTTTAAAGCTCTCTTTCCTTGCGGTTCTATTACAGGTGCTCCAAAGCTTGAAAGTATCAAATTTATTAAAGAATTAGAACAAAGAGAGCGTGGTATTTACTGCGGAACCATAGGTTTAATACACAAAAATAAAAATAAATTTAGCGTAGCCATACGCACCTTAGAAAAACAAGATGAAATTTATACTTATAGCACGGGTAGTGGCTTGGTTTGGGACTCAAATTTCAAAGATGAATTTGAAGAATTAAAACTTAAAAGCGCGATCTTAAATCCTTGTGATTTTCATCTTTTTGAAACCATGTATTTTAAAAATTCTCAAATTTTATTTTTAAAAGAACATTTATTAAGGCTTATAAATTCAGCTCTTAAATTTAATTTTAATACTCACAACATCTTTAAAGATTTTTATAATATTTTAAATCAAAAAAATTCTTATAAAGAATATCAAAATTTTACACTTTTTAAACTCGATGAAAAAATTTTCCATAAAAAACACTCTTTATTTTATAATTTTCCCCTACCCTTTAAAAATCCACACAAAGAAGGAATTTTAAAGCTTATTTTATACAAAGACGGAAGATACGAATTTCAACAAAGTGCCTTAAAACAAAATTCAAACGATATTTTGCTTTTAAGTGATGATAAAATTAACTCAAAAAGTGACAATCTCTATCACAAAAGCTCTTTGCGTACTTTTTATAATCAACACTCATACAAATGGCATCAAAACTTGTGTTATGACATAGCTTTTTTTAACGAAAAAGATGAACTTTGCGAAGGTTCAAGAACCAATCTCATCTTAGAAAAAAACTCTCAATTTTATACTCCACAAATTCAAAGCGGTATGTTAAATGGCGTATATAGAAATTTCTTAATCAATCTTGGTTTGATAAAAGAAAAAGCATTATTTAAACAAGATTTATTTGAAGCAGAAAATATTTATTGCATTAATTCCGTGCGTGGTTTAAAAAAGGTAAAATTACAATGAAGAAAATTTTATTTATAGATAATTATGATTCTTTTAGTTATACCATCATCTATTATCTTAAAGAACTTGGTTTTGAATGTAAAGTGATAAAAAATGATGCCTTTAAAAAAGCTAAAGAATTAGAAAAATTTGATTTCACTCATCTTATCATCTCTCCTGGCCCTCATTCTCCCAAGGAATCTAAATTAAGCTTAAAAGCAATCAAATATTTTAAAAAAAATAAAAAAATTTTAGGTATATGTTTAGGACATCAGTGTATAGCTGAAGTTTTTGGCGGCAGGGTTTCTAAAATACAAAATCCCATGCATGGTAAAATTTCTAAACTTTATTTTAAAAAAGATCCTATTTTTAAGGGTATTAAAAAAGAAATTGAAATTTGCTTATATCATTCTTTGTATATTAGTTCTATGCCTAAAAAATGCAAAATTTTAGCTCATAATTCAGAAAATATTATTATGGCAATTAAACATAAAAAATATCCTATTTATGGATTGCAATTTCACCCCGAAGCGGTTTTAACTCAAAAAGGTAAAAAAATACTTAAAAACTTTATGAAGCTTTAGTCTTTTTTGCATTTAAAATATAAATATGAAAATCTAAAATAAAATATCCTTAAAATAATTATCATTAATATAAATTTATAAATAAAAAAACCGATAACAATATAAATTAATTTAAAAAGATTTAAGATGAAAATAGATACTTTGACAAAAAATTTTAGCAATTATCAAACACAAATAAACAAAGACAATGATTTGGTAAGTAATGTTCATAGTGACAATGTGGTTAAAATTCAAATTTCAGATGAAGCAAGAAGTTTAAGTCAAACAAATTCAAAAAATGAAAAAGAATATGAAATCAAAGTAAGTCAAGAAAAAATAGAAAACCACAAAGACCAAAATTCCATCCAAAGTAGCAAAGGTGGCGTAAATCCCGCATTAGAGGCTTTAATAGCAAAATTAGCTGAAATTTTAGCTAAAATTGCAGAACTTACTCAAAAAATGACAAACGCTAACGAACAAATGAAAACGACATTTCAAAAACAAATTGATGTGCTAAAATCTCAAGCAGATGTAATTCAAGCTCAAATTCAAGAACTCCAAAGCCAACAAGCTTGATTATATTTTTTCAAAAGTTTAAGAATGCTATAATGATGCATTTTTAAACTTTTTCAAGGAAAAATATGACTTATCTAGAAATCGAAGGCACAAATCATCTAAGCGGAAATGTTACAATAAGCGGAGCAAAAAATGCCGCCCTACCCTTGATTGTTTCAAGCATACTTGCCAAAAATGAAGTAAAAATCAACAATGTTCCTAATGTTGCTGATATAAAAACTCTTATATCTTTGCTAGAAAATTTAGGAGCTAAGGTTAATTTTCAAAACAATAGTGCTTTTTTAAACACAAACACTCTTAATCAAACCATAGCCAAATATGACATTGTGCGTAAAATGCGTGCTTCCATACTTACTCTAGGGCCTTTACTTGCTCGTTTTGGACATTGTGAAGTATCTTTACCTGGAGGATGCGCTATAGGACAAAGACCTATTGATTTACATCTTTTAGCCTTGGAAAAAATGGGGGCAAATATACAAATCAAACAAGGCTATGTCGTAGCTAGTGGAAATTTAAAAGGCAATGAAATTCTTTTTGATAAAATCACGGTTACAGGTAGTGAAAACATCATCATGGCAGCAGCTTTAGCTAAAGGTAAAACCAAGCTCTTAAATGTTGCAAAAGAACCCGAAGTAGTTCAACTTTGCGAAGTTTTAAAAGACGCAGGACTTGAAATCAAAGGCATAGGTACAGATGAGCTTGAAATTTATGGTAGCGATGGGGAACTTTTAGAATTTAAAGAATTTAGCGTTATACCTGATAGAATTGAAGCAGGAACTTATCTTTGTGCAGGGGCTATTACAAATTCTAAAATTACTTTAGATAAAGTTAACGCCACTCATCTTAGTGCAGTTTTAGCAAAACTTCATCAAATGGGTTTTGAAACTTTGATTGCAGAAGATAGTATCACCCTACTTCCTGCTAAAGAAATTAAACCTGTAGAAATCATGACAAGTGAATATCCAGGCTTTCCAACCGATATGCAAGCGCAGTTTATGGCATTAGCCTTAAAAGCTAATGGAACTAGTATTATCGATGAAAGACTATTTGAAAATCGTTTCATGCATGTAAGTGAACTTTTAAGAATGGGCGCAGATATTAAACTCAATGGTCATATTGCTACTATAGTAGGCGGAAAAGAACTTAACGCTGCTGATGTCATGGCTACAGATTTGCGTGCTTCCTCAGCCCTTATCTTAGCAGCTCTTGCAGCCAAAGGCGCAAGCAAAGTCCATAGAATTTACCATCTTGATAGGGGTTATGAAAATTTGGAAGAAAAATTTAAAGGTTTAGGTGTAAAAATCACAAGGCTTGAAGAATGAAAAATATCTTTGAAACCTTAAAAGACTTAGAAGATCAAATTTCATGCTTAGATGAAAGTGAGCTTATTAGCCTTGAAAAAGCAAAAGATAGAATTTTAGCTAAAGATTTATACGCTAGAAAAAATCTACCCAGTTTTGACAATGCTGCTCTTGATGGCTATGCTTTTAATTATGCTGATATCAATGAGGCTTTGGAGATTAAAGGGACTATTTTTGCAGGAGATAAAAATTTTTATACAGTTGCTAAAAATGAATGCTATAAAATCATGACAGGGGCTAAAATGCCCAAAAATGCTGATACTATCTTAATGTTAGAAGATGAGTATATAGAAGAAAATAAACTCATCATTAAAAAAGCCCCTAAACAATACAATGCCTATCGCTATAAAGGCGAAGAATTAAAAAAAGGTGAAATTTTACTTCAAAAAGGCACCAAACTTAATGATAAACATATCGCCCTGCTTGCTTCTCAAGGGCTTTATAAAATAGAAGTCATAAGAAAAATTCGCATAGGTATTTTTTCAAGTGGAAATGAACTTAAAGAACCTTGGCAAGAATGCGATGAAGAAAGTATTTATAATGCCAATGCTTTGCCTTTACTAACCATGCTTCAAAATGCTTCTTATTTAGGTATTATCAAAGATAATTTTAAAAGCACTAAAGAGGCTTTAGAAAATACAAATTTTGATCTTTTAATCACTTCAGGAGGAGCAAGCGTTGGCGAGGCTGATTTTATGGAAAAAGCTTTAGATGAATTAGGCTTTACTCCGCTTTTTAAAGGACTAAAAGCACGCCCTGCAAGGCCTACTAAGCTTTATCAAAAGGGTAAAAATTTCGTATTGATTTTACCAGGAAATCCTATGGCAGCTTATCTTTCTTGTTTTATTTTTGCTAAAAAAATCATTGATTTATTAAGTGGAAACCTAGATAATTCTTTAACATTTTACGCCAAAATGGGTATGGATTTAAAGCTTAAAAGTGGAAGAAATAATCTCATCTTAGGAAATTTAGAAAAAGATATTTTTACACCATTTAATGAAAATAAATTTGGATCTGGTATGATACTTCCACTTATTAAAAGTGAGTTTTTACTTATAAGCGAAGAAAATACAAGTGAATTAAAAAAAGATGATGAAATCACGCTTTTAAAAATATAATGTTTGTGTTTTTCACAAACATTAGCTTAATTTATCCTCATCATCATGATCATGGATATATTGTTCATCATTTTCCAAGGTGTCAACAAAACGCCCTATCCTTTCCCAGCGAACATTTTTATCTTTATCCCAAGAGAAATATACAAACCAAGGTTTACCTACTATCAACCTATAAGGAACAGAACCCCAAAAACGACTATCATAAGAATAATCGCGATTATCACCCATCATGAAATACTCATTTTCAGGTACATCAAAAACATAAGCATTTCCGCCACTAAAACCTATATGATTTCCAAGTTCTTTAATATAAGTTGGAGACATGGCAAAATCACCTATGCTAAGAAAGCGTAAAATATCACTTTCTATATCTTTTTTTGGATCATAATGAATGCCTTTTTGTTTATAAGGTTCTTTTACATAAATTTTTCCTCCAAGAGTAACAAGATCATTTGGATAATGTTCTTTCATAAAATCATCACCTTCATGCATTCTTACATAAAGTGTTTTATTTGCATAAACTATCCTATCTCCTCCTGTACCTACACAACGCTTTACAAAGTGTTCTTTTTCATTTCTAGGGTTTCTAAAAACAACTATATCTCCTCTTTGTGGCCCTTGTGCTTTTATCAAATGTCCATTTTTATTAAAATCTGGCAAAACAGGAATTTCCAACCAAGGAATATGAGGAGTTGGGATACCATAGCTAAATTTTTTAACAAATAAAAAATCCCCTACCAATAAGGTGTTTTTCATAGAACCAGAAGGAATAACAAAAGCTTGCACAAAGAAAAAAATTACCAAAAGAACAATAACTACAGTTCCAGTCCAAGACTGCGAAAATTTATATAATCTCTTTAAAAATTCCATAGATTTTTCCTAATTAAGTCTATTTTTAGCAGATTTAACTGTATTTTCTAAAAGCATAGCTATAGTCATAGGACCTACTCCACCTGGAACAGGAGTTATATAACTAGATTTTTTAGATACTTCTTCAAAATCTACATCTCCTGCTATCTTTCCACTTTCAAGACGATTGATTCCAACATCAATAACAATCACTCCTTCTTTTACCATATCTGATCGAAGTAAATTCACACAACCTGCTGCTACTATAATCAAATCAGCCTGTCTAGTATAAAAGCTCAAATCTTTGGTTTTGATATGACAAACGCTTACTGTAGCTCCAGCATTTAAAAGCATAGTAGCCATAGGACGACCTACTATATTTGAAGCACCTATAATAACAGCGTCTTTTCCTTCTAAATCAATTTCATAAGCCCGTAAAAGCTTCATAACTCCAAGTGGAGTACAAGGCAAAAACCCAGTTTCTAAGCCTAAATTTAAATATCCTACATTAATAGGATGAAAACCATCAACATCTTTACTGCTTATAATGCTTTCAAGTATTAAATCTTTACAAATATGATCAGGCAAAGGAAGCTGAACCAAAATTCCATGAACACTATCATCGTGATTTAAGGTATTAATCAATGCCAAAAGTTCATTTTGCGTAGTATTTTCATTAAGATGATAAACTAAAGATTTAATTCCACATTCTTCGCAGGCTTTAGCCTTAGATTTTACATAAGTTTGACTTGCAGGATTATCTCCAACCAAGATAACAGCTAAACAGCTTTCAATCCCTTTGCTTTTTAAAAATTGATTTTTTTCTTTTAATTCTTCTTTAATTTTTGCGCTCAAAGCTTTACCATCAAGCAAAGTCATTATTTTCCTTCTATAAATTTAATCACTTTTTTAAAGTAAAAATTGTATCATATTAAAACTTCATTAACAAGGTGAAACTTTGAAAATTGTTTTAATGTTTTTTTTATTTAGTATTAGTCTTTTTGGTGCTGATTTTATCACTCTTAAAGAATACTCTAAAATGCTTTATGAAAATCCAAGGGGTATTAGTTGTAAAGAATGTCATGGAGCAGATGGAAGCGAACAAATTTTAGGATATTATATGAAAAATGGTATTAAAACAGCTTATAAAGTTCCAAGTATACAAAATCTTAGTTTTGAGAAATTTAAAAATTCTCTTAATCAGAGTAAAGACGCAAAATCAATCATGCCAAATTACTCTTTAACAAATGATGAAATTGTAACTTTATATAATTACATCAAGCAATTTAGCAAGGAAGAAAAATGACAAACAAAAAAGCTTTTAAAGAAGCGTGTAAATTCATCGCAGGTGGTGTAAATTCTCCAGTTCGTGCTTTTGCAAATGTTCAAAGTGAGCCAAAATTTATTTCCCATGGAAAAGGTGCTTATATTTTCGATATAGATGGAAATTCTTATATAGACTATGTTCAAAGCTGGGGGCCTTTACTTTTTGGACATTGCGATAAAGATATACAAAAAGCTTGTCAAAAAGCACTTCATAAAGGTTCAAGTTTTGGAGCTCCGACTTTATTAGAAACTGAACTTGCCAAACTTGTTTTATCTGATTTTCCTCATTTAGAAAAAATCCGCTTTGTAAGTAGCGGAACAGAAGCAACCATGAGTGCTATTCGTCTTGCCCGTGGCTTTACTAAAAAAGATAAAATTTTAAAATTTGAAGGATGTTATCACGGGCATTCTGATTCATTATTGGTGAGTGCAGGAAGTGGTGCTGCTACTTTTAACTCTCCTAGCTCCTTGGGTGTTTTAGAAGATGTAGCTAAACACACTTTAGTAGCAAAATATAATGATATAAATAGCGTTAAAGAGCTTTTTGAAAAAAATAAAGATATTGCATGTGTTATCATTGAGCCTATTGCTGGAAATATGGGGTTAGTTCCAGCTAAACAAGATTTTTTAGAAGAACTTGCTAAGATCTGTAAAAACAATCAAACTCTGCTGATTTTTGATGAAGTAATGAGTGGATATAGAGCATCTTACCTTGGTTCCTATGGAATCAATCATATCCAAGCAGATATAATTACTTTTGGCAAAGTAATAGGAGGCGGTCTACCTGCAGCAGCATTTGCTTCTAGAGCTGAAATTATGGATATTTTAAGTCCTTTGGGTGGAGTCTATCAAGCAGGAACTTTAAGTGGAAATCCTTTGGCAATGGCTGCAGGTATAGCAAGTCTTACAAAAGCCAAAAAGAAAACCAAGCTTTATGACAAGCTTGGAAAATTAGCAAAAAAACTTACCCAAGGAATGAAAAAATTAGCAGATGAAAAAGGACTTCCGCTACAAGTTTGTCATGTAGGTTCTATGTTTGGATACTTTTTCACCAAAAATCCTGTATCAAACTACCAAGATGCATTAAAATCTGATCTAGCATTATTTTCAAAATTTCACAAAAATATGCTTGAAAATGGAGTTTATTTAGCGCCTTCTCAATTTGAAACAGGCTTTATATGTTCAAAAATGGATGATAAAATTGTAGATACAACATTAGAAGCTGTTAGGGAAAGCTTTAAAAGAATATGAGCAATATTTTAAAAGAAGAAAAAAATCACTTAGAAAATTCCAACAGCAAAAGACAAAAAATCATTCGCAAAACTCTTGAAGCTGCGGATGGTTTAAGTCTTGGCATCTCTATGGTTGTTGCTGTATTTATAGGTGTGGGAATAGGATATTTGCTTAAAAAATTTACTCCTTATCCTTGGCTTTTTTGGCTTGGAGTTTTTTGGGGGATCAGTGCTGCTATACTTAATGTTTATAAAGCTTATAAAGTTCAAGTAAAAAGCTATGAAGAATTTAAAGAAAGAGATGAGTTGATCAAAGAAAAAATTCAAAAAGAAAAGAACAAATAATGGAACATAAAAAAGCTCTATTTTGTATTTTTGCCATTATTCATTTATTTTTTTGGATCATATTTTTATCGTTAAATCATTTTAAATTAGACACATTTTTAAGCTATGAAATAGCTTTTTTTAGTGTTTTATTGATTATTTTTGCTTCTTATTTAAATTATAAAAAAGTCATTATAAAAAAATCAAAAAATTATGAAAAAGATTTTAATTTCATTTCATCACTTTTTATCAAAAAAGAACAAAATTTATCAAAAATTATTCATTTTAAAGTTCTAAAAGACGATTTAAAGCCAAATATTAAAGAGAAAATCCATTTTTTTGCTATGTTTTTTACTCTCTTTAAATTGATGGCTTATGTGATATTGGTTGCTGGATTTTTATTTTTACATCGCCAAGATAAATTAGATATCTTTGCTTATATTTGTGGAATTTCATCCTTGCTAGTTTGTGTGTTTATTTTTATTTTATATATAAAAAAGTATGAGTCCAAAAAAAATTATTAAATCAATGACAGCACTTTTTGCTGGTATGGCATTTTTATTTGCAGGTAATGCCTTGATAGTAAGCTCTATAGGTGTTATATTAAAAGAAAACGGAGAAAGTTCTTTAGCTGTTGGAGTGGTAAGTTCTTGTTTTTTTATAGGCGCTCTTGTTGGAACCATCAGTGCTCATAAAATTATTTCTCGTATAGGTCATATACGCTCTTTTGGGCTATTTGGGGCTATTTTTGGAATTTCAGCTATGCTTCATACAGTAAGCGAAAATCTTATTTTTTGGGCTGTTTTAAGATTTTTCATAGGGATTTGCTACTATGGTCTTTTAATGGTCATAGAATCATGGCTTAATGAAAAAAGCAAAAATGCCATTCGATCTAGAATTTTAGGTTTTTATGAAATTGTTTTTTATCTTGCGTTTGGTATTGGAGTTTTAATCATAGCGTTAAATTTAAGCAAACATAGTGTATTTATTCTCAGTGCAACTTTAATTTTACTTTCATCTTTGCCTTTAAATTTGATTAAAATCAAAGAACCTGTTTTGCCCGCATCAAGTCCTATTTCTATACCTAAAATTTTTGATATAGCCCCTTTGGCTATCGTCACAAGCTTTATAGCCGGAATGCTTATAAATGGCTTTTTTTCTATGGCATCTTTATTTATACTTTTGCAAGGTTTTGATGCAAAAGCGGTTTCTTATTTTATATTTTGTGGGGTTTTAGGTGGTTTTATTGCACAAACCATCATAGGAACTATTTCAGATAAACTTGGTCGCAAATTTGCCATTATCACTTGCGCAAGCATAGGATTTATCACTATGCTTATATTTATCTTTTTTAAACTTCACTTGCATATGCAATATTTTTTAGGAATTACTCTAGGTATAGGAATATTTTGTTTATATGCTTTAGCACTTGCTAGAGCAAATGATGTTTTAGTAAGCAAAAATAAAGGCGTAGAGTTAGGTCGTGGGGTTCTTTTTTGCTATTCTTTGGGCTCTTTGTTTGGCCCTTTAATTTTAGGTTTTTTAATGCAATACTTTGAAATCAAAGGTTTTATATGGTTTTATATAGTTTCTTTAGCATTTTTAATTCTTTTTGCTATCAATAAACCAAATATTTTAAATAAAAAATTTAAGAAAAAGCCTGGAAATATGGTGATATTTGATGATTAATACTCAACTAGCAAGTCAAATTGCCAATACGCAAAAAAATGATTTAAAAATAGATAACTCTACTTCAAAAGATAAAACAAATTTAAAGGACAATCCAAAAGAAGCACTTGCGCAAGCTTTAAAGCAAAATTTAGGTTTAAGCAAGGACGCTAGCAGTGAAGAAATACTAGCAAAATTTGTTCAAAATGAAACAGGCACCAAATTAAAAGAACTTGTTAATAAACTTTTAGATCAAATCAATGCTCAAAAAAACCCCGATTCCCCTGTACTTAAACAAGGAAAAAATTTAAATTTAGCTCCTAATTTTGCTAATGAATTAAAAACTTTAAGCACAGAACTTGCAAAAAGCGATACTTTTACACAAGTTTTAGACAGATTAAATCAAATTTTAAAACCTGCCAGTGAAATAAAAAACAACAACTTAGCTCCTTTGTTTAAAAATTCAGGCGTATTTTTAGAAGCTAAATTAAAAGATGCCCTAAACGAAGAATTGCTGCCCAAAAGTTTTCACTCTCTTTTAAGTACAATCAAAGGTCTTAGTAGTGAAAAACTAAGTATTCAGATAGCCCAACTTGCAAATGCAAATTTAAACCCAAAAGACACTTTAAAAGAATTAAAAAATATTATTAATTCTAACAAAAATGAAAATAAGCAAATTTTAAATCAAAGTTCTTTTAAAGCACTTTTAAATTTAAGTTCTAAATTGGAAAATTTTAAAAATTATATAAGTAAAAATCCCAGTCATGCTCAAGAAAAAATCACCCCTATAGCTAATAAAATTTTAAAAGAATTAAATTCCATCAAAAATGATTTTTTCAAAGCTCTTAATAAGCCAGAAAATTTAATGATAAAAGATCCAAACATCCTTAAGCAAACTGCTACCGCCTTTGAAAAACTTGAAAATACTTTAAAAAATATACTAGGCAATCAATCTTCTAAAATACAAGATAAAGAAAATATTTTAGAAAATCTTTTAAGTAACAAAGAAAATATCAAAGAAGAAAAACTTAATCATAACACAAAAAACCAAGATGAAGAAAAACATATAAAAGCATCAAAAGAAGAAAATCTCACAGATGATACTAAGCAAGATTCAAAATTAGATTCTAATATAAAAACCCATGAAGAAGATACCCAAGATACAAAAAATGATATTCAAAACAATGAAACAGAAAATAATCCAGACAATGATATAAAAAATTCTACTCCAAACCAAGAAAAAATTAAAGATGAAAAACAAGAAAAATCAAAAGAAAATATCAAAGAAAATCCAAAATTTTATGAAACAAAAACAGAAAACAAAACTTCAATCAATACAAATACCAACACTTCAAATCCTAACACAAACAATACGCAAAATTTAAATAATTCTCAAAATATTCAACTTAACAATAACCAAACTATGCAAAATATTTTTAAAAATCAGGAATTTATAAAACAAAATACTGTAAAAAATTTAGCATTTAATGTAGAAAATTTAGATCTAGAGCAAGTGCAAGATTTAAGTAAAAATTTAAGTAATCTTTCTCGTAGACTTAATGAAAGTTTAAAAGAACTTGAACCCTATACTCAAAATGCCAAGCTTAATCAAGCAGAACTTAAAAATCTTGAACACAAACTCAATCTTTCTACCAAAGATCTAACGCAAATTAAACCAAAAACAGAACAAGATATAGCTGAATCTTTACATCATGATGTAAAATCAACACTTTTGCAAATTTCAAATTTAGCTAAAAATGAAGGCAATGAAGCTGTGTATAATCAAGCTAATCGTCTTTTGGCGCAAATTGAAATCAATCAACTCATGTCTTTAGCCAATGATTCTATAAATACTTATCTGCCTTTTTCTTGGGATGATTTAAATGATTCTAAAATTATGTTTAGACGCGGAAAAAAGGATAAATTTTTTGCTCAGATTAAGCTCGAATTTGCAAAACTTGGGGATTTGGAAATTCTTATTTCTTTAAATAATGAAAAATATATAGATATTAATATTATGGCAGAAAATATTGAATTTAGAAAAACCATCTATGAAAATGCCCATGAGCTTAAAAGAAATATCAATAAAGCAGGACTTTTAAGTGCAAATTTCTTTGTAGGTGATATCATAAGAAGTAAATTTGATACTAGAAATATGAAAAATTTAGACCTTGAAATGGGTATGGATAAAAAAGTATGAGCAAAATTAAAAGATCGATTAAAAAAGCTGTAGCTCTAGGCTATCAAAAAGAAAAAAACTCTGCCCCAAAAGTGCTTGCAAGTGGCAAAGGTGAAAGTGCTGCTAAAATTATTTCTTTAGCCAAGGAACACGGAGTTCCCATTAAAGAAGATGAAGATTTAATAGAAATTTTAAGCAAGCTTGACTTAGGTGATGAAATTCCACCTAATATGTATAAAGCTGTGGCTGAAGTTTTTGCCTTTATCTATCAAATGGCAAATAAAACTCCTAAAAACTAATCCGCTATTTTTTCTCCAAATTTAATACCCTGTCCTACTTTTAAATTAAAATTTAAAAGTCCTTTTTGAGAGATTAAAACTATAGTAGAACCTAGTTCAAAATTTCCTAGTTCTTCGCCTTTTTTGAAATTTAAATTTTCATATTTTCTAGTAAAATTATGAGAAATTTTAGCATTGGTTTGTATGCTTGTATCAAAATTAAAATGCATTTTTCCTACATTTTGCGCTCCTATAAAAACAAGCCAAAAAATACCTTTTTCATTTTGACATTTTAAACTCACTCTTTCATTTTTTACATATAAATTACTAATGCGTTCTAAATGCTTTTCATTTACACTATAAAGGGCGCCGCTTGTGTAAGTTGCACTTAAAATTTGCATATCACAAGGGCTGTGATAACGATGATAATCTTTTGGAGAAAGATAGATATTGACATAATCAAGCCCATTTTTAAGCTCATCTTTTTCAAAGCTATCTTTTAAAAGCTCCTCAACGCTATAAGCATGTCCTTTTATAGAAAAAGCAAAATGTTCTTCATTTGCCAAAAAAGTACTTCCACACTCTAAAATTTTACCATCACTTGGACTGATAAAACCTTCTTCAAGTTTTCTTGGAATGTGCAAAGTTCTTGTAAAAAGAGCATTTAAACTCTCGTATTCACAAGGAGCTTTAAATTCACTCATATCGATATTAAAATACTTAACATAATTTTCATTAATAACTTTTTGTATCATCTTAGGAAATTTAATCCCCGCTACAAAACCAAAAAGTCTCGAACTTTCTTTCGAAAAACTCATTTTTTTCCTTTTAAATTTAAAATCACTATTTCACTCGGAGCAAAAACTCTAAGACTTGGCCCCCAAAATCCTGCTCCACTACTCACATAAAGCTTAGTTTTTTCTCCTAAATCATAAAGCCCATGAACAAAACCTTGCTGAAGTTTAACTAAAAACATAAAAGGGAAAATTTGCCCTCCATGCGTATGCCCACTTAAAACAAGGTCAAAATCACTTAAATCATAAAGCAAAGCTGTTTTGGGTTGATGTGTGAGTAAAATACTAGCTTTACTTGTATTTAAATCCACTTTTATTCTTGCTAAATCAGGAGCATATAAACCCTTATCAAGTCCCGCTAAATCTCCAAGTCCAGCAATATTTATAAAACCTAAATCTAAATTTTGATTGACTAAAATTTTCATATTAGTATGTTTTCTAAGTAAATCCAAAACTTTATTGATACCATGATAATACTCATGATTTCCCAAGGCATAAAAAGTTCCATAAGTGGAATTAAAATCATTAAGTTTTGAGATGTAATTTTTTAAATCTTTAGGATTAGTATCAATCAGATCTCCTACTATTACAACCATATCAGGACTTTGCAAATTCACTTTAGTGATGAGCTTATCTAAAAAATTTTCATGCAAATTTTTACCCAAATGTATATCAGTAAGCATGACAATTTTTAAATCTTGTTTAAGATTTGGTATTTCAACATCAACACTCTTTACTTCAGGTGTTTTTAGAGCATTATTTATACTTATATAAATTAAAAACACACTTAAAACTATAAGAGAAAGCTCAAAAATCAAACGCAAAATAAAATTATATTTTTTATCTCTTTTACCCATAAGAGCTAAAATCAATTTAATAAAATCCCAAGCTAAAGTCATAAAAAACAAACAATAAGTCGGCGCATAAAGCATGGCTAAAATTTCATACCAAGTATCACTTAAATATTCATCTCTACGAAATATTAAAAACACAGCTTGGGCCAAAAAAAGCACAATAAAAATAAAGACAAAAATTTTATAAAAATACTTAAAAAGAGTAATTTTCTTGATTAATCTTTTATAAATATAAACATTTGCTAAGCCAAAAATCAATAATACAATGAAAGAAAAAATTAAAAATATCATAAAAGTATTATAACCAAGTAAAATTAAATATCCGTATAAATTTTTCTGTTATAATAAACTTTTAAATAATTTTAAAGGCTATAAAATGTACCGTTTTGCACCTTCTCCCACAGGTGATATACACATAGGAAATTTACGCGCAGCAATTTTTAATTATATCTGTGCAAGACAAAAAAATATGGATTTTATCTTACGCATCGAAGATACTGATAAGGCTAGAAATATAGCAGGAAAAGAAGAAGAAATCAAAGAAATTTTAAATCTTTTTGGTATTTCATGGCAGCATTACTATATACAAAGTGAAAATTTGAAATTCCATCGCCAAATGGCTTTAAAACTTATAAGTGAAAAGAAAGCTTTTGCTTGTTTTTGCACCGAAGAAGAACTTGAAGCAAAAAAAGAGCTAGCTAAAAAACAAGGTAAAGCTTATCGCTACGATGGCACTTGTGAAAAACTAGCCGATATCGATGTTTTAGAATGTGAAAAACCCTTTGTTATCCGTCTTAAAAAACCTACTCACACTATGAAATTTACAGATTTTATCAAAGGTGAATTAAGTTTTGAACCTGAAAATATAGACTCTTTTGTGATTATGAGAACGGATAAAACTCCAACTTATAATTTTGCTTGTGCGGTTGATGATATGCTTGAAAATGTTACTTGTATTATACGCGGAGAAGATCATGTTTCAAACACTCCAAAACAAGAACATATCCGCGCAAGTTTAGACTATAACAAAGCCATAACTTATGCGCACTTGCCTATCATTTTAAACGAAGAAGGTGTTAAAATGAGCAAAAGAGAAGCACATTCTTCTGTAAAATGGCTACTTGAAAGTGGAATTTTACCTAGTGCAATCGCAAATTATCTTATCATGCTAGGCAATAAAACTCCTTGTGAAATTTTTACCTTAGAAGAAGCTATAAAATGGTTTGATATTTCTAAAGTTTCAAAAGCTCCAGCAAGATTTGATCTTAAAAAACTTTTGCAAATTAATCGTGAACATATCAAAATGATAAAAGATGATGAGCTTAATAAAACTTTAGATTTAAACAAAGATCTTGCACAACTTGCTAAATTTTACACTCAAGAAGCAAGCACCACAAAAGAACTTAAAGAAAAAATGCGAGCTATTTTCAACACAAAAGACTTTGGAGAGTTTGAAACAGAATGTAAAATTTTAAAAGAACTCTTAAAAGATATTGAACTTTTTGAAAACTATGAAGATTTTAAAAATGAACTTTTAAGCAAAAGCGGCTTAAAAGGTAAAAAATTTTTCATGCCTTTAAGGATAATTTTAACAGGAAATATTCACGGACCTGAGCTTAGCGATCTTTATCCTTATATTAAAAATTTTATTCACGAATTAGCAAGGATTTAATTATGGTTATAGACTCTTTTATTATTTCTATTTTTCAAGTACTACAAATTGTCATTAACATTTATACTTGGATTATTATTATCACGGCACTTTTAAGCTGGGTAAATCCTGATCCTTATAATCCTATAGTGCAAATTTTATATAAACTAAGCTACCCTGCTTACGCCTTAGTTAGAAAAATTCCAACACGCATTGGTAATATTGATCTTGCACCTTTGATTATAGTCTTAGCATTGCAGTTTCTTGGTATTTTTCTTGGGAATATCTTAAGGAGTATATTGTGATAAAAAAAATACTCGTTTTTTTATTTATTTTTTCAAGTTTAAATGCTACACAATATAGCATAGAAAAACTCAAAAAAGAAGAAAATTCACTTGCTAAGGATTATTATATTTATAGGCTTTTAGAAAAAAATAAAATCAGTAAAAAAGATGCACAGGATTTAAATTCTCATATTTTTCGCTATATAGGAAAAATTAAATCCGAACTTGAAAAAATCATCCCTTTAAAGCCTTATATCAACCCAAAATATGCTAAATGCTATACCTATACAGCAAATACTATCTTAGATGCAAATTTAACTTGTCAAAGTGTGCGCTTAAATTCATTAGTTTTTATAGCGAGTTTAAATTCCAAAGACCGAACTACTTTAGCTCAAACCTTTGAAAATCAAAGACCTGATTTGACAAATTTATTGCTAGCTTTTAATACTTCTGATCCTATGAGCTATATGGTACAAAAAGAAGATATTAATGGTTTTTTTAAACTTTATAATTATTCTAAAAAATACGACTTAGATTTAAATACAAGTTTAGTCAATAAACTACCAAACCACATTGGTTTTAAAGATTTTGCACAAAATATTATTATTAAAAAAGAAAATCCAAAATTTAGACATTCTATGCTAGAAATAAATCCTGAAAATGTAAGTGAAGATTCTGCTTTCTATTTAGGAGTCAATGCCTTAACTTATGATAAAACAGAGCTTGCTTATGACTTTTTTAAAAAGGCGGCTCAAAGTTTTAAATCGCAAAGCAATAAAGACAATGCTATATTTTGGATGTGGTTGATTAAAAACAATGAAGAAGATTTAAAAACTTTATCGCAAAGTTCTTCTTTAAATATTTATAGTCTTTACGCAAAAGAACTTACTAACACACCTTTTCCAAAGATAGAAAGCCTTAATCCAAGCAAGAAAAAAAATAATTTTAATATGCAAGATCCTTTTGCTTGGCAAAAAATAAACAAACAAATTCGCGATGCTAATGCAAGTCAACTAGATGTCTTGGCAAAAGAATTTGACACACAAGAAACCTTGCCTATTTATGCTTACATATTAGAACGCAAAAATAATTTTAAAAAACATTATTTTATAATGCCTTATTATGACAATATAAAAGACTATAATAAAACAAGACAAGCTTTAATTTTGGCTATTGCCAGACAAGAAAGTCGTTTTATTCCAACTGCTATTTCAGTTTCTTATGCTTTAGGCATGATGCAATTTATGCCATTTTTAGCCAATCACATAGGAGAAAAAGAATTAAAAATTCCAAATTTCGATCAAGATTTTATGTTTAAACCTGAAATAGCATATTACTTTGGAAACTATCATCTAAATTACCTTGAATCACGTTTAAAATCTCCACTTTTTGTCGCTTATGCTTATAATGGTGGTATAGGATTTACTAACCGTATGCTTGCAAGAAATGATATGTTTAAGACGGGCAAATTTGAACCTTTCTTGTCTATGGAGCTAGTTCCTTATCAAGAAAGCCGAATTTACGGAAAAAAAGTTCTAGCTAATTATATTGTGTATCGACATCTTCTGAACGATAGTATAAAGATTTCGGATATTTTTGAAAATTTAATTCAAAACAAGGCAAATGATCTAAACAAATCTTAGCTACAAGCCTAGTCTCTTCCTTGACACTAGGAAGAGATACTTTAAAATAATCAGTATAGTTATTTTGTATTATATATTTTAAATACTCATCATCCAGTTTTTCAATATTAGCTTTTTTATTATTGATAAAAACTTCTAAATTTTGAATTTTTAATGTATTTGGAGTAAAAGACAAGGCCAATACATCATCTTTACTTATCTTGTCTAGAATTGGGTTTAAATAAGACATGGTTACAATGGCATTAATCTTATCTTGTGTGATTTTGTATTTTTGAGCAAACATTAAAGTTTGAGATTTTAAATTTGTATCCACAATCGCCTGATCTTTTAAAGAACAAGCTCCAAGCAAAAAAGCACCTAAAATTACACTATAAATTTTCATTCTTTTTCCATATTTTTTAGTATTATTGTAGCCTTTTAACCCTATTTTTTGGTTTAAAAAGATATAATTTTACAAAAAAAATTAAGAGTATATTTTATGAAACAACTTATCATAGCTTTTAGCGGGCCTTCAAATTCAGGAAAAACTACACTCATCACCAAAATAGCTGATAATTTTTTGCAACAAAATTTAAAAGTTTTAATCATTAAACATGATCCTGCCGATAAAGCTCAATTTGATTTTAACGGTAAAGATAGTTTTAAATTTTTTCAAAGCGGAGCTGAAGTCATGGTTTTAAGCCCTACAAGAACAACTTTTTTTTCTCATGAAAATAGAGATATTTTAAAAGCTTTAAAATTAAGCCCTGATTTTGACATTTGTTTGGTTGAAGGATTGAAAACTCTTGATTTACCACGCATTAGCGTATTTTGCAAAGAAATTGATGAAAGTTATTTTACTTTTTCAAACGCCATTGCAAGCTATGAAAAAATTTCTCACCCTTATCTTACTTGGCTTGATTTAAACGATATACAAGCTATTTGTCAATATATACTTAAAAATGCTAAAAATTTACAAGGAGAATTATAAAATGCAAGAAGTGATTTCTTATATACAAAAAGCTGTTTTAGAAATTTCTAACGCTTTAAAATTTCCCGATACAAGCTACAGTCAAAATCAAAATTTTACAGGCGATACCCAACTCAAATTTGATGTTTTAAGCGATGAAATCATCACAAAAACCCTAAGTCAATGTTCAAGCATTAAAGCCATCATAAGTGAAGAAAAAGACGAAATTTTAACGCTTAATAAAAAAGCAAATTTTATCGTAGCTTATGATCCTTTAGATGGTTCTAGCTTAATGGATGTTAATTTTGCTATAGGTTCTATTTTTGCCATCTATGAAGAAAAAGCAAATGCCAAAAATTTAAGAGCTGCACTTTATAGTATGTATGGAGCGCGCTTAGAACTTGTGATTTGCAAAGATCAACCAAAACTTTATCGCCTAAATGCAAATAATGAATTTATTTTTATAAAAGATCTTAAAATGAATGAAAAAGGCAAAATTAATGCTACAGGCGGAACGCAAAAATTTTGGGAAGAAAAACACGCTAAATTTGTCAAAAGTCTTTTTGATGAAGGATATCGCTTAAGATATTCTGGGGCTATGGTAAGCGATATCAATCAAATTTTATTAAAAGGGGGTGGGATTTTTAGTTATCCTGCAACACAAGATGCGCCTAATGGCAAACTTCGTGCTTTTTTTGAAGTCTTTCCTTTAGCCTTTATTATAGAAAAAGCAGGCGGAAAAACCACAAATGGAAAAAATCACTCCTTACTTGAACTTGAATTTGATAAAATCCATGCTACAACTCCTTGTTTTTTTGGCTCAGAATATGAAATTTCAAAACTTTTAAAGGCTTACAATGAGTGAGATTAGAGATGAATTTGAACTTGATATGGATAAAAAGAAAGAAATTTTACTTTCATGTCAAAACTCAAAAAACCTAAACTCTTGTTATAATTGCAATGAAATTTTTAACTGCCAAACTAGAAAAAATTATGTTGATGCAGTCTATAATAGTATGTCTAAGGGTAAAACCGAAGGCGGATTTGACTTTTAAAGGAAAAAAATGCGTTATATTACAACACCAATTTATTATGTAAATGATGTACCTCATTTAGGTCATGCTTATACTACCATCATAGCCGATACTTTAGCAAGATTTTATCGTTTGCAAGGACATGAAACAAGATTTCTAACAGGAACAGATGAGCATGGACAAAAAATCGAAGAAGCTGCCAAACTAAGAAATTCCACTCCTCAAGAATATGCTGATAAAATCAGTTTTGAATTTAAAAAATTATGGGATGAATTTGAAATCACCTATGATATTTACGCAAGAACAACTGATACAAGGCATATTGAATTTGTTAAAGCTATGTTTTTAAAAATGTGGCAAAAAGGTGATATTTATAAAGATGAATACGAAGGACACTATTGTATTTCTTGTGAAAGCTTTTTTACTCAAAGTCAGCTTATCAATGATTGTTCTTGTCCGGATTGTGGCAAACAAACTAGAATTTTAAAAGAGGAAAGCTATTTTTTCAAACTTTCAAAATATCAAGATAAAATTTTACAATGGTATGAAGAAAAAGATCCCATCCTACCAAAAAACAAAAAAAACGAACTTATAAATTTTGTCCAAAGCGGCCTTAAAGATCTTTCTATTACAAGAACAAGTTTTAATTGGGGGATTAAACTGCCTCAAGAAATCAATGATAATAAACATATTATTTATGTATGGCTTGATGCACTTTTTATCTATATAAGTTCGCTTGATTTTCAAAGCAAGGGAGAAAATGCTAAATTTTGGCCTGCGCATGTGCATTTAGTAGGAAAAGATATCTTGCGTTTTCATGCCATTTATTGGCCAGCTTTTTTAATGAGCGTGGATTTGCCTTTGCCAAAATTTATAGGTGCACATGGCTGGTGGACTAAAGAAGGTGAAAAAATGAGCAAATCTAAAGGCAATGTTGTAAAACCTAAAGAAATAGTTGATGCTTATGGAAGCGAAGCTTTTAGATATTTCTTGCTTAGAGAAGTGCCTTTTGGTAATGATGGGGATTTTAGCGAAAATATGCTGATAAATCGTATCAATGCTGAACTCAGCAATGAATTTGGAAATTTACTTAATCGCATTATAGGTATGAGTACAAAATATGATCAAGGAAATATTTCAAAAGAAGGTGTTTTAAAATTTTACAATGCTGAACTAAATCAAGCAAAAGAACACTTAAATTTAGCGGTAGAATTTTTAGAAAACTTACAGTGTAATCGTTATTTAGAAGAACTTTTTAAAGCCTTAAGTGTGGCAAATTTAGCTATTAGCAAATACGAACCTTGGAATTTAATCAAAGAAAACAAACACAAACAAGCTAATGCTTTAGTGGCACTTTGTGCAAATATTTTAGCCAAAACAAGTCTTTTGCTAAGCCCTGCTCTACCAAAATCTTGTCAAAAAGTAGCTTTGGCTTTAAATTTTGAAATTTCGTCTGTAAATTACGCAAAAATGATACTTGATAATAAACTTTTAGATTTTAAAGCAAATCCTTGTGAAGCTTTATTTCCAAAAGTAGAAAAAGCTCTTTTAAAACAAGAAATTAAAGAAGAACCTAAAAAAGAAGAAAGTCCTAAAATAAAAATCGATGATTTTGCAAAAATTGAAATCAAAGTTGCTAAGGTACTTGATTGTCAAAATATAGAAGGGAGTGAAAAACTTTTAAAATTTCAACTCGAACTTGACAATAAAGAGATCCGTCAAGTACTCTCAGGCATAGCAAAATACTATAAAGCCAGTGATTTAATCGGTAAACAAGTATGTGTTATAAGTAATCTTAAAAAAGCTAAAATTTTTGGACATGAAAGCGATGGTATGATACTTTCTGCAAAAAGCGGAGATAAACTTGTTTTAATCACCCCTGAACAACTTGTACAAAACGGTTCTTTAGTAGGCTAAAATATGCAAATTAGCAATTTAGGCGAACTTTTAAACGCAACGCTCATTCATGAAGGTAGCGTTTTAAGTGTGGAAGGTTTTGCCATAAATTTAAACGAACTTAAAGCAGGCTTTGCTTTCTTTAATAACGATAAAAAAGAAATTGCCCAAGCTATAAAAAAAGGCGCTTATGCTATAATTACAGAAAATGACATTGCTATTGAAGATAAAGACATTTTTTACTTTAGAGTAGAAAATCTAGAACAAGCTCTTGTAAGATTTTTACGCTTTTTTTGTGAAGATAAAGAATGTGAATTTTTACTTTTTAAATCTTACGAACTAAGTCTTTGTAAGGCTTTTTATTTTAACATTTTAAAAGGAAATATTTTTACTGATTTTGAAAAACTAATCAAAGCAAAAAAGGGTGAAATTTTTTGCTACTGTGAAGAAAATTACTTAAATAAACTTTGTGCCTATTCTCATAGTCTAAAAGATGCTAATTTTACCTTATTATCGCGATCTAGCTTCTTTTTTACAACTTTGATTTGTGAAAATTTATATTTTAAAAATCTTAATTTACCTTTTTTTTACGCAAATAGTTTTGCAAAAATTATTTCTTTTTTAAAAGAAAAAAATCAAAAAATAATATTTGATTTTAATAAGATTGATGATTTTAAAATTTATTTTATTGATGATAAATTTGAAATCACTCCTTTTGGTTCAAGCTCTCAAGCGTTTATTGTAAGCAACAACCAAAATACCTTTGAATTCTGGAAAGAAAAATTTAAAAACATAAAAGACTTTAAAATTGCTTCTAAAAATTCTTTATTTTGTGATTTTTCCTATAATCAGCTTTCAGATTTAAGAAAATTAAAAAATTTTAAATATTGTTTAATTCTTGAAAATTATGATATTTTTGAACAAGAATTTGAAAACAAAGAAAATCAAACCCCAAGCTTATTTTAAATTCACTCCTTCATTTTCAAGCAAAAATCTTTTTATTTCAAGCCCTCCATTATATCCTCCTATGCCATTGCTTGCAATAACTCTATGACAAGGTATAAAAATAGGAATTTGATTTTTAGAATTTGCATTTCCGACAGCTCTAAAAGCTTTTGGATGATTAATTTTTTCTGCTATATCTTTATAAGTAGCTATTTTACCATAAGGAATTTTCATTAAAGCCTTATAAACCTTTGATTCAAAATCTGTACCTTGTATCAAAACAGGAATGCTAAATTTTCTAAGCTTATGAGTAAAATATAAATCAAGTTCATATTTTGCTAAGTCAAGCAAACTACAATTTTTTTCTGATCTTTTATTATCACAAAAATCGACTCTAGTTAAAAATTTTCCATCACTATGTAAAGATAGGTAACATAAAGGCATTTTATAATAAACTTTAAACATTTTTTATCCTTCAAAGAGCTACAATTATAATAAAAAATATTTAAGGAGTAGAAAATGTCTTTTATGCAAGAATACAATAAACTTGTTGAAGAAAGAGCCGCTTTGGGTATACCACCCCTTCCTTTAAATGCAAATCAAACTAAAGAACTTTGTAAACTACTTGAAAATGAAAATAATGAAGAGCTTGCAAATCTTTTAGAAAATAGAGTAAATCCTGGTGTTGATGATGCAGCTTTAGTAAAATGTGAATTTTTAGATTCTATACTTAAAGGCAAAATCAGCGCTCCAAATATAGACAAAAAAAGAGCCTTAAGAATGCTTGGAACTATGCTAGGCGGATATAATGTTAAAGTTTTAATTGATGCCTTAAAAGATGAAAACATAGCCAAAGATTCTGCAGAAGTGTTGAAAAATATTATTTTTGTTCATGATAATTTTCATACCATAGCTGAACTTAGCAAAAACAATCCACACGCTAAGGAAGTTTTACAAAGCTGGGCAAATGCGGACTGGTTTAACAAAAAAGAAAAATTACCTCAAGTGATTAAATGTATAGTTTTCAAAGTAGCAGGTGAAACAAATACCGACGATCTAAGCCCTGCAGGAGATGCTTTTACAAGAAGCGATATTCCTTTGCATGCAAATGCCATGCTAAAGGTAAGACAAGCAGGATCCTTAGAAAAAATCAAAGAGCTTAAAAAAAGCGGTCGAGAAGTAGTTTATGTAGGTGATGTTGTAGGAACAGGTTCAAGTAGAAAATCAGCAATAAATTCTATACAATGGCATTTAGGAAAAGAAATAGAAGGTGTGCCAAACAAGCATAGCGGTGGTATAGTAATGGGTTCAACTATAGCACCGATTTTCTTTAACACTGCTCAAGATAGCGGGGCTTTACCTATCATCTGTGATGTAACAAACTTAGAAATGGGCGATGAGTTTGAAATTCATCCTTATGAGGGAAAAATTATAAAAAATGACTCTACAATTGCAGAATTTACACTCAGTCCAAACACTCTCTTAGATGAAGTTAGAGCAGGAGGAAGAATCCCACTTATCATAGGTCGCGGGCTTTGTACTAAGGCTAGAGAATTTTTAGGAATGGAAAGTGAAAATATCTTTACCAAACCTGAACAACCTAAATCTTCAAGCGGTGGTTATACCTTGGCTCAAAAAATGCTAGGTCGTGCCTGTGGAGTTGAAGGCGTGCGTCCAGGTATGTATATAGAACCTATAACTTTAACTGTAGGCTCTCAAGATACCACAGGTCCTATGACTAGAGATGAAATTAAAGAACTTGCAAGCCTAGGCTTTAATGCAGACTTTGTGATGCAAAGCTTTTGCCATACAGCTGCTTATCCAAAAGTAAGCGATTCAAATTTACATAAAACCTTGCCCAATTTCATGACAAGTCGTGGTGGGGTAAGTTTAAAACCAGGTGATGGGGTTATTCACTCTTGGCTTAATCGTTTTGTATTGCCAGATACCGTAGGAACGGGTGGGGATTCTCACACACGCTTTCCTATAGGAATTTCTTTCCCTGCAGGAAGTGGACTTGTGGCTTTTGCTGCAGTTACTGGTTCTATGCCTTTAAATGTCCCTGAAAGTGTTTTAGTGCGTTTTAGCGGGGAATTACAAGCTGGAGTTACCTTAAGAGATTTGGTTAATGCTATACCTTATTATGCAATCAAACAAGGACAACTTACCGTTGAAAAGAAAAATAAGAAAAATATTTTTGCAGGAAAAATTTTAGAAATAGAAGGCTTGCCAAACTTAAAAGTCGAACAAGCTTTTGAACTTAGTGATGCAAGTGCTGAAAGATCTGCAGCTGCTTGCAGTGTGGATTTAAGCATAGAAAGTGTAAGCGAATATATCAAATCCAATATTTCTTTAATTGAAGCTATGATAGAAGCAGGATATGAGAATAAAGCTACTCTTGCTAGAAGGGCTGAAAAAATGAGAGAATGGCTTAAAAACCCTACTCTTTTAAGAGCAGATAAAGATGCAAAATACGCTTATATTATAGATATTAATCTTAATGACATTAAAGAGCCAATCCTAGCTTGTCCAAATGACCCTGATGATGTGGCAACCTTAAGCGAAATTTTAGCCGATGATAAGCGTCCAAAAAATATAGATGAAGTTTTTGTAGGTTCTTGTATGACAAACATAGGACATTATAGAGCTTTAGGAGAAATTTTAAAAGATAAAGGCATACTTAAAACCAGACTTTGGGTAGTGCCTCCAACAAAAATGGATAAAGCACAACTTACTAATGAAGGTTATTACAGCATCTTTGGTGCAGCAGGTGCTAGAATAGAAGTTCCTGGTTGTTCTTTGTGTATGGGTAATCAAGCTAGAGTAAATGATGGAGCTGTAGTTTTCTCAACTTCTACAAGAAATTTTGACAACCGTATGGGAATGGGTGCTAAAGTATATTTAGGCAGCGCAGAACTTGCGGCAGTTTGTGCGATTTTGGGTAAAATTCCAAGCAAGGAAGAATACTTACAAATTGTCAGCGAAAAACTAAGTGATGAGCATAAGGCAAATATCTATAGATATTTAAATTTTAATGAGATTGAAAATTTCAAACTTGAAAATTAATTCAAATTTAATACTTATTTGGATTAAATAACAAAATTAAAATTTTCAAAGGAAAAATATTGAAGTTATTATTCACTTCCTTTTGTTGTTTTGCAAGTTTAATGGCTAGCGATGCCATTAACTGCGACAACATTAAAAATAATAAAATATTGCTAAATAAAAGTTCAAATTTAGATTATTTAAATATAGCTTCAAGCTGTAAAGAATCTTTAAAAAATCAAGATTTTACAAAAAAACTCTATGCGATTTCCAATGAAATTCGCGGAAGCAATAGCTCTTGTAATGGTGTGGCTTATTTGCCCAAATTACAACAATTTGATTTTTTATTATTAAAAATAGCTATCGATCCCATCGCTTATCAAAAAACTTTAGATACACCCGAAAATTTAGAAAAAAAATATGATATTTTAAAATCTTATTTTAGATATTGGGCATATCAAAGTATAGGAAATTTTAGACTTTACAAAGCTTTTTGGAAAGAATATAACAATGCTATAGAACCTTTAGAAAAGTATTTTGAAAGTAATTTTAATTTTGACAAAGGTAGTAATATTTACTATGCTAGCAATGCCTTAAACGAATTTTTAAATTGGGCTGTTGGTGAAACAAAAATTTACAAAGACATTAGTCCTTTAGCAAAAATCATGTCAAATAAAAATTATTCGGTATCTTATATACAAGATTTTATTTTTTCAAATAATCCAAGCCAAGATGATCTTACGATAGCCTTGCAAGCAGCGCTTCTAAATCAAAGAGAAAAAGAAATTTTAGAACTTTTGATTCGTTTTGGTGCTAGGATTGATGAAGGTTATGAAAGTGCTATTTTTTACGCATTGGAAAATTATGAAAATACAAACTTTTTGATCCAAAATGGAGCAAATGTTAATCAAGCCAATGCCTTTGGTAAAACCCCGCTTTTTTATGCCATAGAGTTTAATCGTCTTGATATCATAAAACTACTTCTTGATAATGGAGCAAATGTTAATCAAAAATATATTAATAACAATGAAAAATTAGTATTAAGTGCGAACATAGGTTCAAATACGCCTTATTTTATTACATTTTGTGCTCTAGAGCACACTTCAAAAAATGTTTTAATGCATGCTGCAACCTATGGCAATGTTGAAATTTTAAAACTTCTTATTTCAAAAGGAGCAAATTTTAATGCTGTTGATGATCTTGGTTTTAATGCGCTTGACTTTGCACTATCAGCAGGTAAAAAAGAAAATGCTGATTATCTAAAAAGCTTGGGTTTAAAAGCAAATGAAAATCTATTTTACGGAGATAGTTTAGAATGAAAACCGCATTTATTACAGGAGCTAGTTCAGGTTTTGGTAGAGCTTGTGTTGAAGCTTTTATACAAGAAGGCTACAAAGTAATCGCCCTTGCTAGACGCAAAGAGCGTCTAGAAGAGCTAAAAAATGCTCATAAAGATAAGATTTACACCCTTTGCATAGATGTAAGAAATCAAAAAGAAATCTTTGGGGCTATTGAAAATTTACCTAAAGAATTTCAAGAAATTGATGTGCTTTTTAATAATGCAGGCTTGGCTTTAGGGGTAGATGAATTTGATAAATTAAACCTTGAAGATATTAACACTATGGTAGATACAAACATCAAAGGGTTTTTATATGTTGCAAAAGCTGTTATTCCTATACTTCGTAAACAAAAAAATGCTTATATTTTTAACTTAGGTTCAGTTGCGGGACGCAATCCTTATTTTGGAGGCAATGTGTATTGTGGAACCAAAGCCTTTGTAGGACAATTTTCATTGGCCTTAAGAAATGATCTTAGAGGAAGCAATATCAAAGTAACAAACATTGCTCCAGGACTTTGCAAAACTGAATTTAGTGAAGTGCGTTTTAAAGGAGATATCCAAAAAGCTGATGCAGTGTATGAAAATACGCAATTTATCAGTGCTAATGATATTGCCAAAGTAGTAATGTCTATCATTAACCTACCAAGCCATATTAATGTTAATGAAATCGAGCTTATGCCGGTAACACAAACTTGGAATGGATTTTATATAGAAAGAGATGAATGAATAAATTTTTAGTTTTATTGTTTTTACCTTTAGTTGCATTTGCAAACTCCTCAGAAGCAGCTGCAAATGCTAATTTGTTTGGAGCTTTTACGCTTATACCACCTTTAGTTGCTATTGCTTTAGCCTTTATCACAAAAGACGTTATTTTATCACTCTTTGCTGGGGTTTTAAGCGGAACTTTTCTACTTAGCCTTTCTGTAAATATTTTTAAAGCACAACATTTAGCTTTTGTAAATTATTACAATACCGCAGTAGAATCTTTTTCAAAGATTATTTCTTACATCTTAGGCTCAACTTCAGATCCAGTAAATGCAGGAATCATTTTGCAAATTCTTTGTATAGGTGGTCTTGTAGCACTTATCACAAAAATGGGTGGTGCAAAAGCTGTAGCATTAAAATTTGCCAAAAGAGCCAAATCAGCTGTATCAGCTCAAGTTAACACTTGGTTTTTAGGGCTTTTAATATTTTTTGATGATTATGCTAATTTACTGATCGTAGGTCCAATTATGCGTCCTTTGGCGGATAAATTTAAAATTTCTCGTGAAAAATTTGCCTTTATTATCGATTCTACTGCCGCTCCCGTAGCAGGAATAGCTGTAATTTCTACTTGGATAGGCTTAGAAGTTTCCTTAATTAAAACCGCTTATGAACACATAGGCATTAGCGATATTAGTGCTTTTGGAATTTTTGTCGAAACCATACCTTATCGTTTTTATAATATCTTCATGCTTTTTTTTGTAATCATGACTGCAATCATGGGGCGTGAGTTTGGTTCTATGTACAAGGCTGAAGTGCGTGCAAGAACCACAGGGCAAATTGCTCCTCTACCTAAATCAGGCACACTAGATACTGCTGAATTAGAAGATCAGTTTTTAGCACCAAAAGAAGGTATTAAAATTCGTGCTTTTGATGCTATTATTCCTATTTTTACTTTAATCATTTTAGCTATATTAGGATTTTATTTTAATGGACTTAGCACTTTAGAAGGCGAAGAACTTGCAAAAGCAAATGCCAATCCTTTGTCTTTTGAAACTTTTAGGGCTGCTTTTGGAAATGCTGATTCTTCTGTGGTGTTATTCCAAGCTGCTTTGTTTGCTGCTATTGTAGCGATTTTTATCGGGGTGCGTCGTAAAATTTTCAATCTTAAAGAAGCGGTAGAAACTTGGATATATGGCTGGAAAACCATGATTTTTACTATAGTCTTACTTTTATTTGCTTGGTCGCTTTCAAGTATAGTAAAAGATCTAGGAACTTCTTTATTTATCACTAGTTTGCTTGCAGATAAATTACCTGAGTTTATTTTACCTGCTACTATTTTTGCTTTTGCTTCAGCTATTTCTTTTGCCATAGGAACAAGCTATGGAACTATGGGGATTTTAATGCCTTTGGCTGTGCCTTTAGCTCATGAAATCGCCAAAATCAATAGTATGGATGTAAACGCTATGCATCATTATATGGTTATTAATATAAGCTGCGTTTTAACAGGTGCGATTTTTGGAAACCATTGCTCACCAATTTCAGATAATGTAATCCTTTCATCTATGAGTGCAAAATGCGATCATATGGAGCATGTAAGAACACAAATTCCTTATGCTTTATTTATCTGTGGCATTTCTTTAATCGCTGGATATATTCCTGTATCTTTAGGACTTAGTGTTTGGTTTGTCTTGCCTTTAAATTTCATACTTATTGCGCTTTTATTAAGACTCATCGGAAAGAAAGTTCCATGAGTCTTGAAAATTTTGGAAATTTTCTTACTTTAGATGAAAAACACTCTTTCATAAAAAAATATTTTAAAGAATTTTATACAAAAGAATTTAAACTTTTTGCCTCAAAAGATAAACATTATCGTACAAGAGCTGAACTTTCATTTTATCATGAAAATGATACGCTTTTTTATGCAATGTTTGATCCAAAAAGCAAAAAAAAGTACATTATAGAATATTTAGATTTTGCTGATGAAAAAATTTGCGCTTTTATGCCAAAACTTCTAGAATGCTTGCGTCAAGATAGCAAATTAAAAGAAAAACTTTTTGGCGTGGAGTTTTTAACCACAAAGCAAGAACTTAGCATAACTTTACTTTATCATAAAAATATAGAAGATATAAAGTCAAATTTAGAAAATTTAAGCAATATTCTTCATATCAACCTTATAGCAAGAAGTAAAGGCAAAAAACTTATTTTTAAAACAGAAAATCTAAGACAAACTTTAAATATTCAAGATAGAAAAATATTTTATGAATTTAACAACGATTGTTTTATTCAGCCTAATACTGCTATAAATGAAAAAATGATTACTTGGGTATGTGAAATTTTAAGCACTCAAAAAAGAATGGATTTACTTGAGCTTTACTGTGGATATGGAAATTTTACTTTAGCTTTAGCACCATTCTTTTTTAAAATTTTAGCCACTGAAATTTCAAAAAGCAATATTAATTTTGCTTTAAAAAATTGCAAACTTAACAATACAATAAATATCCACTTTGCAAGACTTTCAAGCGAAGAATTAAGTCTTGCTATCAAAAAAGAAAGAGAATTTTTTCGTTTAAAAGATATTCGATTAGATGATTTTAATTTCTCTCATGTTTTAGTTGATCCACCCCGTGCAGGACTTGATAAAAGCGTAATTGACTTAATAAAAAAATATGAAAATATTATTTATATTTCTTGCAATCCTATCACTTTAAAAGAAAATTTAAAAGAATTAAGCCTAACACATAGAGTGGAAGAGTTTGCTCTTTTTGATCAATTTGCCAATACTCCACATCTTGAATGCGGAGTATTTCTTAGCAAGGTATAAAAAAATAATTCATTAATTTAGCCAGTATTACTATCGCGATACAAAGCACAAATACAAAAGGATGGATAAAAGCACCAAGCGGGTTTTTCTTCTTTAATATAAAATGACAAAATAAAGAAAAAACAACTAAAGATAAAATTCCAAAAGCCAAAATAATTTTTATAGCAAAAAGTAAATTTAAAGGTTTAAAATGAAAACCTGCCAAAGCACCTCCGCTTAAAAAAAGCAAAAGAACCACAAAAGGCATTATTTTAACCCCAGTAGCACTAAAAAGACTTTTGTCAAAATTAGGATTTTTCTTTTTAACTACACCCAAAACAAATACATCAACAAACAAATAACCTATAAACAAAATAGCACAAAGAAGATGGATTGTTAAAGTATATGGATAAAATTCTTCCATTTTTCCCTCCTTATTAAACTTCGGAATTTGCTATATTATAACACTTTTTTCATTTTTTGAATTCATTTTAGTTAATTTTTTAATCATTTAAGATAAAATACCAAAACAAAGGTTAATAATGAATGAAAAAGAAACTATCTCTTATATTATAAATACAAGTAAAAATATTGCCATATTTGCTTTAAGTCCAGATAAGACAAAAGCTTCTTATAGGGTAGCAGAATTTTTACAAAGAAAAAATTATAAAATTTTTCCTATTTATCCTAAAGAAGAGTTTATTTTAAATGAAAAAGTTTATAGAAATTTAGATCAAATAGAAGAAAAAATCGATACACTTATACTTTTTAGAAAAGGCGAAGTGGCACTAGAAATTCTTCCTAAGCTTGTTGAAAAAAATATTAAAAACCTATGGCTTCAACTTGGTATTAGTAATGAAACAGCCAAAAAAGAATGTAAAAAATTAGATATAAATTTTATACAAAATCGTTGCATTATGCTAGAATATCCGTATTTTAAAACAAAGGAAAAATAGTGTTAGAGCTTAATAAAATTTACAAAGCAAAACAACAAATTTCAGGGTTTGTAAACAAAACTCCTTTCATATACTCTTCTTTTTTAAGTGATATTTGTCAAAGTGAAATTTATCTTAAAAATGAAAATTTACAAATTACAGGTGCTTATAAAATTCGTGGAGCTTATAATAAAATAGCCAATCTTAGTGCTGAACAAAAACAACATGGAGTCATTGCCGCAAGTGCTGGAAACCATGCTCAAGGCGTGGCCATTAGTGCAAAAAAATTTGGCATTAAAGCAGTTATTGTAATGCCAGAATCCACTCCGCTCTTAAAAGTTTCTGCTACAAAAGCCTTAGGAGCAGAGGTGATACTCAAAGGGGATAATTTTGATGAAGCCTATGCCTTTGCAACCTCTTATGCTAAAGAAAATAATCTTAGCTTTATTCATCCTTTTGAAGATGAATTTGTAATGGCAGGACAAGGAACTTTGATGCTTGAAATGCTTGATGAAATAAGCGATCTTGATGTGATTATCGCACCTGTTGGAGGTGGAGGACTTATAAGTGGTATCGCAAGTGCAGCTAAACAAATCAATCCAAACATTAAAATCATCGGAGTTGGAGCCAAAGGAGCTCCTGCAATGTATGAAAGTTTTCATGCTAAAAAAATCAAAAATGCAAAAAGCGTACGCACTATAGCCGATGGTATTGCTGTGCGTGATGCAAATCCTATTAATTTTAACATTATTTTAGAATGCGTAGATGATTTTATCCAAGTTGATGATGAAGAAATCGCTAATGCGGTATTGTTTTTACTTGAAAAACATAAAATCATAGTTGAAGGCGCAGGAGCTGCGAGTGTAGCCACCCTACTTCATCAAAAAATAAATACACAAAATCATAAAAAAATTGGCGTAGTTTTAAGCGGAGGTAATATCGATGCACAAATGCTAAATATCATCATAGAAAAAGGTTTATTTAAATCCTATAGAAAAATGCAAATTCATGTTACTTTAGTAGATAAACCTGGGGCATTATTACACCTTACAGACAGCTTAAAAATAGCCAATGCAAATATAGTAAAAATCGACTATGATAGATTTTCCACCAAGCTTGATTATGGCGATGCGATGATTTCAATTACCCTAGAAACCAAAGGCAAAGAACATCAAGAAGAAATAAGAAAAATTTTAACCCAAAAGGCCTTTAATTTCTATGAAAGTTTTTAATAACATATACGGCTTAAATAAAGCCCATTTGGCGGTGCTAAAAAGTGATTGTATTGCTTTTTAGCCTCAATCTGTTCTTTGAGTTCTTTTTCACTCATTTTTCCTTCTAAAACCTTTAAAACGCTTGCTACGCTTAATCTAATTTGCCCTCTTAAAAAACCATTAGCTTTAAAATGAAAAATGCTAAAATCTTTATAAGCATAAGCTCTAGCAATAAAAATTTCTCTTAAAGTCGTTTTATTATCCCCTCCACTTTTGCAAAAAAACTTTAAATCCTTTTTTCCCACAAAAAAACCCAAAAGCTCATTAGCCTTATCTAAGTCAAATTTAGGATAAAAATGTACATAAGAAGCCATAAAAGGACTATAAGAAGAGTGAGAAAATATATAGCGGTATTCTCTACTTTTTACATCAAATCTTACCTCAAAATCATCTTTTACTTTTTCAATTTTTTTGATATGGATAAAAGGATGGGAAAATTTATTAAGTTGTTTTTGAAGATATTCTAAATTTGTAAAATAATCTCCACATTCTACACTAGCTACAGCATAGCTTGCATGCACTCCTTTATCTGTACGAGAAGCCATCAAAAGAGGTGAAAAAATACCCAAATGCGATAAAGCCCCACTTAAAGCATCTTGAACACCTTTTTTATGAGGCTGAGTAGCAGAACCTAAAAAAGCAGAGCCATCATAAGAAAATATAATTTTTATTTTCATCAATAACGACTCAAAATCATTTTCTTAAAACAATAAGCCGAAACAAATAAACTTAAAGAAAAAATTCCAAGGCAAGCCAAAATTGGAGGTTGAGAAAAAGAACTTAAAAGTCCGAAATATATAGCAATCACTCCAAACATACCTAAATACACATAGCCTTTTTCATAACGATAAGTAACCAAACCAAAGCAAAGCGCAAAAAGCGTACTAGCAAGTGGAAACAAGGCTATAGTTGTATAAATCACAAATTCTCTTGCTCTTTGTGGGTTTTCGTTTAAATCATTCCAGTATTCATAAAATTTCTTTGTTTGAAGATTGTCTGTATTAAACTGAGTATTTACTACTAAAGCATCAAATTCTCCACTAAAAATACTTTGACCTTGCTCAAAATTATACATTTTTCCTTGATTTAAGCTAAAAGCAAAGCTATCATCTTTTCTTTGCACATGCGCTTCTTTGGCTATGATAAGCTGTTCTTTATCATCTGCTTTATGTTTAGGGCGATACATAATTATGTTTTCATACTTATCACTATCTTGTTTTTCTATAAAAATCATCCAGTCTAAAAATTTTTGTCCAAATTCTCCTGTTTTGTAGTTAAATTTCACTTGAGTGCTTTTATAGTTTACAAAGTTATCCTGAAGTTCAAATACTATAGGTATCATTACCAAAGCCACAACAAGCATAAAAGCACTAATCAAGCTTGCAATTTTAAGGAAAAATTTTGCCAAAATCATTGGTGAAAATCCCAAAGTAAAAAGCACTATGCTTTCATTTTCCTTAGAAAGCCTAAACAAAGCCAAAGTTAAAGAAATAAAAAAAGATATAGGCAAGGTAAAAATTAAAATTCTAGGCAACATAAATCCATAAAGCTTTAAAAGATCCAAAAAACTAATCTCTATACTTGAAGTAAGTTTTGCAAGTTGAATAAAAAATACCATAGATACAATAGCAAAAAGTACGAAAAATATAGATAAATTCGTACTTAAAAATTGATTTAAAACATATCTTAAACTAAGCTTCATTAGAATAATCCTAAGTTTTTATAAAATAAAACTGCCACAAAAGCGATATTTAAAAAGGGTATCATAGCAAGTTCTTGCTCTTTTATTGCTTTAATTTTAAAAAAAATAAAAAAAGGCAAAGTTAAAATAGAAGCTATAAATAATACTAAAAATCCATACTCAAAACCTAAAATTCCACCCATACAAGACATAATGATAATATCAGCATCACCCAAATTTTCTAAAATTTCATCTTTTTTTTGGAAATTCATTAGAAAAAAAACTAAACTTTTTAATAAAAAAACAAATCCTCCAAAACTAAAAGCATTTAGTAAAAAACCTCTGCTAAACTCTTTAAAAATCAAAAAATGTAAAATTTCACTTTCCCTAAAGGCGTAAAAAAAAGCAAATAAAAAAGCGCTCCAAAGTAAGATTTGTGGTACGGCTTTGAGTTTAATATCAATTAAAGAAAGCAAGAAAAGATTAAATAAAAATAGAGATAAAAATAAAAAATCATAAAAATTTTGACTTAAAAAATAAACCAAAATAAGCAAAATTATGCCTAAAATTTCATTGATTAATAAAAAAATAGGCAAATGACATTTGCAAGTTTGACATTTTGCCTTTAAAAAAACATAAGAAAAAATAGGAATAATTTCATAGTATTTTAATTTTGTATCGCAAGAAAAACAAAAGGAGCGCGAGATAAAAAAAGGTTTTTTTTCAATTATCCTACTTGCCAAACTTGCGCAAAAAGAACCCAAACAAGCCCCTAGAATTATTATGAAAAGTATCATTTTCCAAAAGTTCTTTCTCTATTTCTAAATTCTTTAATAATCCTTTTAAATTCTCTCTTGGTAAGAGATGGAAATAAAGTTTCACTAAAATAAATTTCAGCATATGAACACTGCCAAAGTAAGAAATTTGAAAGTCTTTTAGCATTTCCAACGCGAAGCATCAAATCCACATCTAAAGGTAAATCTAAATTTTGCGTTAAATTTTCTTCATTTAGCTCAAGTTTTTTTTCGATCACACGCTTAGCAGCTCTTATAATTTCATCTCTTGCGCCATAACTTATAGCCAAATTAACACAAAGTGCGTCACAATGCTTTGTTTTTTCTTCAACTAAGGTAATTTTTTCTCTTACTTTATATTCCAAACGCGATAAATCACCTATAGCTCTTAAACGCACATTATTTTTTTCAAATTTTTCTAAAGCTTCATCTAAACAACGATTTAAAAGTTCAAAAATAAAATCAATTTCATCTTTAGGACGCTTCCAATTTTCCGTACTAAAAGCAAAAAGGCTTAAATTTGAAATATTTTCTTCCATGCAAACTTCCATCAATTTTTGCATAGTTTTGACTCCTTGGGAATATCCAAGTTTTGCCAAAAAACCCTTAGCCCTAGCCCAGCGCCTATTACCATCCATAACAACAGCAAGGTGTTTTAATTCATTCATTTTTCATCCTTTAAAATCAAAAAGCCTTTTGAAAACAAACAAAGGTTCAATCTTGTTTTCTTGCGATACATTAAAATCTAAATGTTCGTTTAAAAATTTTTGTACCTTGGCAAAAGGTGTAAAAACGCTAACACCTTGTGAATCTATCAAAATTTTCAAAGCTCCAAAAACACTAAAATATAAGTAAATTTCTAAATATTTTGCTCTTTTACGCATTTGAAACAAACAAGATTTATTTTCAAAGATAAAAGGAATATGATAAATATTTTCAAAACTTGCAAAAAGCATTTCTTTTAATATCTGATAACGCTCTATATCTTTACAAGCTAAAAGATTTTGTATGATGAATTTTTTATAAGAAATTTTATCCTCTAAAATAGCGATTATCAAAGCCAATCCCTCTTCAAAAGGTTTGAAATTAGGACGCTTTGAAAGATGTTTAAATTGTATAACTCCACCATTTTGCATATAAAGTTCAGCTAAATATTCAGCACCAATTTCAAGCTCTATCATGCTTTTGGTTTGAATCTTTTTGTGATTTAACAAAAGCGTATAGTGTCCATAGCCTGATTTAGCCAAAACTTTCATTTGTATAGGTAAGGTAGAATTAATCATACTCATAATTTTTCACACCATTTTACTAATTCAAATGCCAATTTTTCTTTGCTTTGCAAGGTGCTTTTATTTTCATTATTTAAAGTGATAAAATAAAGTTCATTTTGATCGCTTCCAAAATAATTTTTTTGATCAATGATATTAAGACAAATCATATCAAGTTGCTTATCTTTTAAAGATTTTTTCGCATTTTCTAAGGCATTTTGAGAATCAAATTCCATCTTAAAACCTATCTTTTTGCCTTGAAATTTGCAAGTTTTAAGCAAATCTTCATTTAAAGATAGATGCAAGTTTAAACCCTGTAAATGCTCATTTTTTTTAATTTTTCCTTTTACACTTTGAGGGATAAAATCACTCACTGCAGCCGTCATAATCAAAAAATCATGACTTAAATTTTTATCCAAAAGCTCTTTTAGATCCTTAGAACTTTCAAATTTGCAAAGCTCATAAGGAGTATCAAATTCCACAGAGCTTAAAAGTTTTACCCTAGCTCCTAAAAAATAAAAAGCATCAGCTATGGCTTTTGCCATTTTTCCACTTGAAAAATTACTCACACAACGCACATCATCAATTCTTTCTCTTGTGCCACCACCTGTGATAACTACGCTTTTATCGCACCAAAACTTTTCTTTTAAAAGTTCTCTTTTGCTAATATTAAAAATATCCTTAACTTCAGCTAAGGCTCCTGCGCCTTCATCTTTACAAGCTAAAACTTTACAAATAGGCTCTATAATCAAAGCTTTATTTTCTTTAAGTATCTTTAAAGAATTTTGCGTGCTAAAATGATGAAACATATTTGTATTTGCCGCAGGAGCTATGATAAGAGGTTTATTTGCTGCGATTAAGGTTTGGATAAAAAGATTATCCGCTATACCAAAAGCAAGTTTATTGATAGAATTAACACTTGCAGGGGCAAATAAAACAAGGTCTACATCCTTGCTAAAAGCTATGTGATTGTTTAAGTTTTGCCAACTTTCATTTTCTTCACATAAAATCTCATCAGCCAAGGCTTCAAAACTCATTTTGCTAGCAAATTTTAACAAACCATTAGAAAGCAAAACTTTTACCCTAAAGCCTTCTTTTTTAAACAAAGAAATAAGCTCGTAAGATTTATAAAAAGCTATACTGCCACTAATAGCCAAAAGTATGGTTTTCATTTTTGAAATTTCTTATAATAATAATCTTTTACCATCTTATGCCCTGCTCTATTGATAAACAAAGCACCTTTTTCTACATTGACACCTACTGTGCTTCCTGCTGCTATGATCACTTCATCTTCGATTTTTACAGGTGCGATAAATTGCGTATCAGAACCCACAAAAACATTTTTTCCTATGATGGTTTTATGCTTTTTTACCCCATCATAATTGCATGTAATAGTCCCACAGCCTATATTAGTTCCACTATCTATCTCACAATCTCCTAAATAGCTCAAATGTCCTGCTTTTACGGTATTTAACTTTGCATTTTTGCATTCTACAAAATTTCCTATATGAGTGTTTTTTAACTCACAATTTGGACGCAAATGTGCCAAAGGCCCTACATCGCTATTTTCTATGATGGAATTTTCTATCACGCTTGAACTTTTAACGATAGAGTTTATAATCTTACTTTTACCCTCTATCCTTACATTTTCATATACTTCGCATTCATCTACAAATTCAACATCTGCACCTATAAAAGTGCTTTGCGGTAAATGAAAAATCACTCCCTGTTGCATCCAGTGTTTTTTAATTTTTTCTTGCATGAAATTTTCAGCTATACTGAGTTCAAATTTATCATTAATCCCCATAAATTCATCTTCATCTACAAAAACCGCTTTAATCATCACATCTTTTTCTTTTGCTAGTTTTACAATGTCGGTTAAATAATACTCTTTTGCCGCATTATTGTTATCAATCAAAGGTAAAAGCTCTTTTAAAAGCCTCGAGTCAATCACATAAACCCCAGCATTGCAAGTATTTATCTCTTTTTCTTGTGTATTTGCATCTTTAAATTCAACAATTTTTTCAACGCTATCGTTTTTTATCACCACCCTACCATAACTTTTAGGATCTCTTGCTTTAAAAACTGCTAGATTTAATTTTGCATTATTACCCAACAAGGCTTCCAAACTTGTTTGCTCAACCAAAGGCATATCGCCACAAAGAATCAACACTCTTTCATTTTTAGGCTCAAACCCCCTTAAAGCTCCCGCAGTTCCTGGATAATTTTGCAAGTCTTGCTCTAAAATTTGTGTTTTTGGAAAATGTTCTAAAATTTCTTTTTCAACGCGTTCTTTTTGATGCGATAAAACTACACTTACATCATCACTTAAAGCAAAAGCCTTTTTTAAAATGTGTAAAATCATACTTTTTTGACAAAGCTCTTGCAGAACCTTTGGCTTTTGTGATTTCATTCTAGTGCCTAATCCTGCCGCTAAAATCAAAATAGAAGTTTTCATTTTTTACCTTTGTTATTAAGAAGTCTAAAAGACTATTTTAGCAGTTTAAAGTTAAAATCCTAATACCCTTAAACTAGTTTTTAGTCATCAAAAGATAAAATTTAAATTTCTTTAATAAAAAACAAAAAAAAGGTTTTTAAATTTTGAAAAAAATATTATTATTTTTACTTTTAAGCATGAGCTTATTTGCTGCTGAAGCAACTATCCCTACAGTAAATTTAAGCTTAAGTGCACCCAATACACCTAATCAGCTTGTTACTACTTTAAATATAGTGATTGTTTTAACCATACTTGCGCTCGCTCCAAGTATAGTTTTTGTTATGACTTCTTTCTTGCGTCTTATTGTAGTATTTTCATTTTTGCGACAAGCTATGGGGACGCAAAGTATGCCACCTAATACCATTTTAGTAACCTTGGCTTTAATTTTAACTTTTTTTATCATGGAACCTGTAGCTACAAAATCCTATAATGAAGGTATAAAACCTTATTTAGCAGAAAAAATAGGCTATGAAGAGGCTTTTATAAAAGGAGCAAAGCCTTTTAAAGATTTTATGCTTAAAAATACTCGCGAAAAAGATTTAGCTCTTTTTTATCGCATACGCAATCTACCCAATCCCAAAACCATAGATGATGTTCCCCTTACAGTTTTAGTTCCTGCTTTTATGATTTCAGAGCTTAAAACCGCTTTTGAAATAGGGTTTTTAATCTACCTACCCTTTTTAGTCATAGATATGGTTGTAAGCTCAGTTTTAATGGCTATGGGTATGATGATGCTACCTCCTACTATGATCTCTTTACCTTTTAAACTCTTAATTTTTGTATTAGTGGATGGATGGAATTTGCTAGTGCAAAGGCTTGTGGAAAGCTTTGTAACCTAAGAAGGAAAATCCTTCTTAGAAAAAGAATTCTAAATTATTCTTTTTAAAAGTATCTTTAACATCTTTAAGATATTTTTCTCCTAAAGAATCAAAAAGCCCATCTTTTTTGCTTTCTGCAATAAATTCATCAAGCTCTTTTTTAAGTTCTGCATTACCTTTTTGCACTGCTATACCCCAAAACTCAGGATTTTCTTGAAAAGGCGCCAAAATGGCTCTAGTTGTATCTTGATATTTTTGCCAAGTGCGATAAATCGTAAGTTGATCATAAAAAAATCCATCAGCCTTGCCTTGAATCACTTCCAAAATAGCAGCATTTTCTTTATCAAATAAATTAATAGTTGCATTTTTTAAATTTTTAACCGCATATAAATGCCCTGTAGAACCACGCTTTAAAGCCAAAACTTTGCCCTTTTTATCTAAATCTTTGATATTTGCAATATCAGAGTTCAAAGGAGTTAAAATAGCCAAATTTGCCTTAGCATAAGGAATGCTAAAATCCACCACTTTTTTTCTCTCATCGGTAATTGTCATAGAGGACATAATAAGATCTATCTTGGCTGTTTTTAAAGCAGGTATTAAACCATCCCAAGCGATATTTTTTACTACAAGTTTATAGCCGTTTTTCTTTGCAAAAGCTTCTAAAAAATCCACGCTAATTCCACTTGCTTTGCCTGTTTTATCGCTCATTTCAAAAGGCGGATATCCAAGCTCCATTCCTACAACCAAATCTTTTGCACTCAAATTTAAAGCAAAAAAAGAGATAAAAATCAAAATAATTTTTTTCATAATTTCCTTTCAAATTTTTTTGTAAAAAAATTATACTAATTTTATCTTATTTTGTTATTAGCAATTTATTTCAAACTTAAAAAATTAATACTTCTTTAAACCCTAGTTTGTCCTATAAGATTATTAAGTCTATCCATTATAGAATCAGCGTAGGAATTAATGGTGCTAGGTTTTGCTTTCCAGCCATTAGCAAGAGCTTGTTTAATTTCAGCGTCTAAAGCCCAGTTACCCATAGCAGATTCTTTAGGAATGTTATTTTCATACATATATAAATCACCTTCTGCTATGCCACGCTCTGCCCAGTATCTAAAAAAGCTTTTAAAGTCACTTTTACCTGTCATAATACTATCTAAGTGTATGGCTGGACCACTAAAACTCTCTTTAGCCATAGCCCTATTATAAGCTTCTACTTTTGGATTAAGTGTAGTTTTTGGACTCTCAACGGGTTGTCCGCTACCATATGATTTTAAAAAGCTCATAAATAAAGCTTCTTTAGAATAGCTTCCATCTTCATTTTGTGGATAAACTGACATATCAGGATTAAACTGCCAATCTTCACCTTTAGAAACATTTTTGATTTCTTCCAAAGATAAACCAAAACTATGTCCATTTATGCCATCTATTAAAGATCCTGATTGTATATATAAACTTTCAGCTTCTTTCATTTGTTCAGGGGTTTGATAAATATTTGTAATAGAAGAATTTGAGAAATCTCTTAAGTGGGTGATATTCATTCTATTGCTTGGATCATTAAAATCCATCGATTTTATTCCATTTATAGCATACCCCTTAGGCATAGAATTTATATCTGCTTGGCTAAAACTTGTTTTATCATTTGGAAAACTTTGACCTAAAGCATTAGAAAAAAGATTATAATATTGTTTTATGGTTTCAGCCATATCGATATTAGTATAATACTCGCTTACACCAAAATATTGTTTCATATCTGCAATATAAGGTTCATTTTCAGCAGCTTTTTTAATCTCATCCAAAGTAGATTTATGTATCTTAAAATCTTCAGGCAATCCTGCAGCTTTGTTAAAATCACTTCCCATATAGCCATCTTTATCTACACTATAACCATAGGCTGTATTGGTAGAAGTATTACTTATATCTGCTTGTTTATATTTTAGAGTATAAATAGAGTTTTTAAATTCACTTGATATATCATAATTAGGAGAACTTGTTTTACTACTTATACTAAAATTAGTGTTATTGCTAGTATTTGTTGTATTAGTAGAATTTAATACTTCACTTCTTGCTAGAGTTTGTGAATTTGCA
>NZ_MKAH01000008.1:0-2611 GCF_001764255.1 Campylobacter sp. BCW_4341
AGAAAATAGAGAAAAACTCATAAAAACCCTAATAATACACTTAAATTCTTATTTAGAGGCTGAAAGTAATCTACAAAAAATCAAGATTTTAGTCAAAATATATCAAAATTTACAAAAATGTAGCCGAACTCCTGATCTTATTGACATAGAAGAACTTGAATTTAACAAAGAAGACATTTTCGAAGAATTATTTTATACTTTAGGCGGTTTAGGAGGTATGTATTCCGTAGAAATAATACAATCAAGAATTGCAAATTTCATCAAAATACTTGGCGGAGAGCCTAAGCTTTTATTAGAACAATTTTAAACACATAGACTTCTTCTTGAAGTCTATGCAAATACTCAATTTTAGAAAAATTAATTATTCAATAACGCAGCTTTTATTGTATCATTTGTTGCTTTGGCATATATAGTAGTAGTATTTAGATTTGCATGTCTTAGAATTTTTTGTATGACCACAAGGTTTGTTCCTTTGGCTGTTAATCTCATGGCTAAAGTGTGTCTAAGCAAATGAAGTCCTTTTTTGCTGATCAAAGCTTTAGCGTAAATATTATTTACAATCAAAAAAGCATTGCTTCTATTTAAATGTTTTCCTGTGCTAGTTTGCATTATGTAATCACTATCTTGGATATTTTCTTTAAAATATTCAAGCTCATCATCCACTTCTTCTTTTTTAATAAATGCAAATTGTTCTTTACCGCCCTTGCCTATTATGGATATTTTTAATATTTCATCTTCAACCTCTTCAAAATCACAAAGTTTTACATTTAAAGCTTCAGAAATTCTAAGTCCTCCATAAAGCATAAGTTTTATCAGTAAAGAGTTTCTAAAACTATTATAAACTTCTTTTTTTGCTTTTTCTTTCTCTAAAACATTATTTAGCCTTATAATTTCATTTTCATTAAGATAATTTAATTTTTCTTCTGATTTTTCTGTTCTAAATCTAATTTTCTTCATATCAAAGGAAAAAATAAACAAATCATCATTATTATCGCTTATAAAAAAAGCTAGTTAATACTCTCAAATAAGTTATTTTTGTTTTTTTTGATAGTTTATTGCCATTTTTTGAATTATTTTCTAAATAATTAAGAAAATTGACTAAAAAAGTCGTTTTTATATCGTTTATTTGCATTTCATCTTGATATTCTAATAAATATTCTACAAATTCTAGTAAAATACGCCTATAAAGTAAAAAAGTATTATTTGAATAGGATAATGCTTGAATATGTTTCAAATAAGCTTCTATCCAACGCTCTAAATCTTCGCTTATTGTAGTATTTTTAAGTTTCATTTTATTTATATCCTTTTTTTATAACATAATAATATATTATGTTATATTTATTTGCTTGTGTTAATACCAAAATATATATTTTAATAGGCTTATTTTGAAATAAGATTATGTTATATATTTTAAATTATACCATAAAAATATTTATATTTTTGCATTATTTGTCTATTTATACAATTTTTTATTAAAATTATGGTATAATTTATATATTTTAACAAATTAAAGGATAAAAATGGAAAAAAATACAATAAATAATGAAAATATTCAAAAAAATGAAATATTAATTCCAAAAAGAGTTTTATTTGATGAAAAAACATTAAAAATGATAGAAATGATGATTCCTACTTACAAAGATGAAATTTCTAATGCAAATAAAGAAAATGAGAAAATTAATCAAATGATTAAGCTTGCTATAGAAAAAATGTTTAAAAATGATTTTTTGAATAAAATAAATAATTTTTAATTAGGTTTTTTTATGAATAATGTTTTGTTGCACAGAATAACTGAGAAAGGAAACATTCGCTATTATAGCATAGAAATTATTGCCACTTTATTTGAGGAATATATGGTTGAGAGAGTTTACGGAAATGTGCGTTTTAAAAGTTGCACAGGAAGAAAAAATAATGTATTTCCAAGTTTTAATGAGGCACAAATTTTTTTGAGAAGTTAAAGAAACAAAAAATGAAAAAAGGGTATGCGTAAGTTTTTGCTCAAAAAATAAGAAAAAAACATTGATAAAATAGGCTTTTGAGATAAGCTTTTAGCTAAACTCTCAAAAACAGGTAAAAAATCCTTATCAAATCCGCTAATTTCAATTTTTATAGCCATTTATATCCTTTCTTATATAATTTTTATTTTTATTATACCATAAAGGGTTTTGTTGTAAATTTTTTATATATAAAATTACATAAATAAGACAATCAAAATACAATATAAAAGATTAAAGAATAGTAAAAACGGTTTTTTAAAAAAACTAATATAAATATATGGCTAATTATATAATTAATCCTCCTCTAAGCCATCATTAATTCCTGCTTCTGCAAGTTCAAGCTGTTCTTTTTGATACACTTTATCATCTTTAAAGGCTTCAAAACTTTTTTCCCATAAAACCTTTCTTTGCTCTATATATTCTTGATCTTTACACATATTAATCCTTTTTATTTATCAGGTTTAAAACCACTATCTAAAATTATTTTTGTCATTGCACCTTTAAGTTTATCAAAACGATTTAAAGCTTGCATATTACTAACTCTATTATCATCTTTTTTATAAAACACTTTAAAAACTTCATCACTTTGTTTGTGTTTTACCATATCATCTAAA
>NZ_MKAH01000009.1:0-8354 GCF_001764255.1 Campylobacter sp. BCW_4341
AGAAAATAGAGAAAAACTCATAAAAACCCTAATAATACACTTAAATTCTTATTTAGAGGCTGAAAGTAATCTACAAAAAATCAAGATTTTAGTCAAAATATATCAAAATTTACAAAAATGTAGCCGAACTCCTGATCTTATTGACATAGAAGAACTTGAATTTAACAAAGAAGACATTTTCGAAGAATTATTTTATACTTTAGGCGGTTTAGGAGGTATGTATTCCGTAGAAATAATACAATCAAGAATTGCAAATTTCATCAAAATACTTGGCGGAGAGCCTAAGCTTTTATTAGAACAATTTTAAACACATAGACTTCTTCTTGAAGTCTATGCAAATACTCAATTTTAGAAAAATTAATTATTCAATAACGCAGCTTTTATTGTATCATTTGTTGCTTTGGCATATATAGTAGTAGTATTTAGATTTGCATGTCTTAGAATTTTTTGTATGACCACAAGGTTTGTTCCTTTGGCTGTTAATCTCATGGCTAAAGTGTGTCTAAGCAAATGAAGTCCTTTTTTGCTGATCAAAGCTTTAGCGTAAATATTATTTACAATCAAAAAAGCATTGCTTCTATTTAAATGTTTTCCTGTGCTAGTTTGCATTATGTAATCACTATCTTGGATATTTTCTTTAAAATATTCAAGCTCATCATCCACTTCTTCTTTTTTAATAAATGCAAATTGTTCTTTACCGCCCTTGCCTATTATGGATATTTTTAATATTTCATCTTCAACCTCTTCAAAATCACAAAGTTTTACATTTAAAGCTTCAGAAATTCTAAGTCCTCCATAAAGCATAAGTTTTATCAGTAAAGAGTTTCTAAAACTATTATAAACTTCTTTTTTTGCTTTTTCTTTCTCTAAAACATTATTTAGCCTTATAATTTCATTTTCATTAAGATAATTTAATTTTTCTTCTGATTTTTCTGTTCTAAATCTAATTTTCTTCATATCAAAGGAAAAAATAAACAAATCATCATTATTATCGCTTATAAAAAAAGCTAGTTAATACTCTCAAATAAGTTATTTTTGTTTTTTTTGATAGTTTATTGCCATTTTTTGAATTATTTTCTAAATAATTAAGAAAATTGACTAAAAAAGTCGTTTTTATATCGTTTATTTGCATTTCATCTTGATAATCTAAAGAATATTCTACAAATTCTAGTAAAATACGCCTATAAAACAATAAAGTGTTCTTTAAATATAATATTATCTATATAAATAAAATTTCATATAATCTACATACAACATCAGAAATTGATAATAAATATTTATCTTGATTTATCTTATTGATGTTTTTAAGTTTTATTCCAACAATTTCATAAAACTTTAGTTTTATTGTATTTAATTTATCTTCAGTGTAAAAAATTTATATTTTGCAATTAGTCCTTCAAACAATTTTATAGATGTAAAATCTATATTTTCAAGTTCTTTGCTATACAAATAATTATTTATAACTTCTTTTAATTCAACTTACAAAACCAAAGCTAGAATATGATTTTATTTTAGTGGATAAAGCACAGGATATCAACGCTTGTGTTATCGACATTGCTCTTAACCAAAAGCAAGCTAAAAAAGTTTTTATAGGAGATACATTCCGAAGCATTTATAAATTCAGAGGTGCTGTAAATTCCTTAGAAGTATTAGCATCTATGCCAAAATCTCATATTTTATATCTAACTCAAAGCTTTAGATGCCCACAAAGCATAGCTACTATTGCCAATTCTTATTTGGGAATTTTAAATGCTCCAAGAGATTTTAAAGGAACGCTAAAACCAAGAAAGGAAAATAATGAAAATGAAGCAAAAGCTATAATATGCAGAACTAATGCTAAACTATTTAATATAGCAGTAGAAAATTTAAATAAAAAATTATTTTTTGTGGGAGGGGTGAATAGTTATAGTTTTGATGAGTTATTAGACATACAAAATCTTCTTTTTAAAAAACACAAATATATCAAAAATCAGTTTATTGCAAAATTTGCCGACTTAAAAGAACTTCTTGAATATATCAACGAAACTAAAGAGGTTGACTTAAAACAAAAAATATTTGTTCTTTTTAAATATGTACATAGCGATATTATAAAGCTTATTAAAGATATTGAAAAAAGTTGTGTTAAAAAACAAGAACAAGCTGATTTGATATTAAGTACAGGACACAAGAGCAAAGGCTTGGAATGGAACAATATTGAAATTATTGATGATTTTTTAAACATCAAGCAAGAACTTGAAGAAAGAGAGCAAATTACCATAGCAAAAGAAGAATTAAATCTTTTGTATATGGCAGTTACAAGAGCTAAAAATTCTTTAAACATTAACAAATATTATTTGCTTGAAAAAGATTTTATAGAAAAAAATTTAGAAAGGATAACAATAGAATGAAAATAATTAAAAAACTACAAGAAGATGGAAGCTTTAAAGAGCAGGCTATTATTCTGTCGATGAAGTTGCAAAAATGTACTCTGTAACCCATACAACAGTTCGTGTATGGAACTCAAGAGGTGTTCTAAAAAGCTTTAAATTAGAAAAAGGTTATTACATATCAAAAGAAACCATTCTCGATTTTCAGAAAATAGAAGACCCCCCCCCCAAAAAAAAGGAGAGGAAAAATGGTTGAAAAATATTATAATAGAGAAGAAATAGCAAAGATGCTTAATGTAAATATCCTAACAATTAGAAATTGGGTTAAGTCAGGATATATTAAGGAATATAAAATTAGTACAAATGTAAGAAAACCATTATATAATCTTGAAGAAATTGAAAAAAATTAAACTCCAATTCAAACAATATATAACAATCAATCACTCGCCTATGCTCTCGCTTCTTTTAGCGGGAGCGGTATATATTCAATCAACTCTTTAATATACACTTTTAAATACAATGGTAAAAATATTAAAAAAATAGGAATAAACATAATGTTTATAATTTTCCTAACTTTTATCCTAACTTTTTATTTTTATGCTATTTATAAATATTGTATAGTAGTGTTTTTATTAGCATTATTCAAATCTCGCTAACCGCACCATTATTTAAAATTATAATCATTTAACTTAAAATACTAACTATTTAAAATCAAATTTCAACTTACAATTTCTTAAAGTTACAAAAAATAAAAAATATTGGTTTTTTTAAAAAACTTAAAAAATATTAAGATTTTTTTTAAGTATAAAGAATATAATTCTATCCGTTTTCAAAAACCATCCCTTAAAAAGGATTATTCAATGTTTGTTTTTATACCATTATTTACAATTTTTATTTTACTTGCAGGCGGATATTTTGCCAAAAGAATTGGCGTTTTAAAGCAAAAACAAGCTAGGACTTTTTTAGATTTTGCTATTATTTTTGCTTTACCTTGTTTGATTTTCGATAAAGCATATCATTTAAATTTTGATTTTTCATTGATTATTTTTATTTTTATTGGATTGTTTAGTTGTATACTAGCAGCTTTTTTTGCTATTCTTATTGGAAAAGTTTTTCATTTTTCTAAAGTAACTTTAGTCAGTATGTTTTTGCTTTCTTGTTTTGGAAATACTATATTTGTGGGTATGCCTATTGTTGCTGGTATATTTAATGACCCACAATTTAGCGCTGAAGTTATATTTTACGATGCTTTAGCCACAACTTTACCTATATCACTTTTTGGACCTTTTATACTTTCTTTGGGAAATGGAGAAAAAGTCAGTTTACTTGCTAATGTTAAAAAAATTCTTAGTTTTCCACCTTTTTTAGCTTTGCTTTTTGGTTTTTTGTGCAAATTAATTACTTTACCTGAATTTATTTTCTCTCCTATTCGTTTATTTGGCGCTTCTGCAACCCCTGTTGCACTTTTTGCCATAGGTTTAGGACTTGGCTTTATGGCGATTAAAACCTCTTACAAACCTACAGTAATTGTCATCTTTGCTAAAATGATTTTAGCTCCTTTATTTTTTGTATTTTGTTTAAAAATATTTAATTTAGAATTAAAAAATTCTACCATTGTTGCTATTATAGAAAGCGCAGCTCCTACTATGACCTTAGCAGGAGCTATGGTAATGAAAGCTAAACTAGATAGCAATTTAGCCGTAAGTGCTGTAGCCTTTGGAGTTCTTTTTGCTTTTGTTTCTATGCCAATTTTAATTTGGGCTTTGTTATAAGCTCAAATTATATGGCTAAATTTTTAGCTAATTCTTTAACTTTTTTAAGATCAACTTTTCCTGAACCTAGGAGGGGAATTTTTTCTATTTGAAAATAATATCTAGGTTTAAAAAGTGTAGGTATATTAGAATTTTTTATAATCTCACATACTCTTTCAAAAATTTCATTATTACATTCTATGAGTAAAGCAATTTGTTCCCCTTTTTTCTCATCTTCTAAAGATGTGGCACAAAATTTAACCACTTCAGTATCTATGAATTTGGCAATTTCTTCTTCTATTGCACCCAAAGAAATCATCTCTCCGCCAATTTTTGCAAAGCGAGAATAACGATCGACAATATATAAAAAACCATCTTCATCCAAATGTCCCTTATCTCCCGTGTTGTACCATCTTATACCATCAATTTCTTTAATAACTTCATCGGTTTTTTCTTTGTCATTAAGATAGCCTACCATAACTTGATGACCGCCTATAAGTATGAGTCCATCTTCATTTGTTTTTAAATTTTCATAATTATTTGGATTAACAATACGTACCGCAGTTCCAGGTAGAGGCATTCCTACGCTTCCTTCTTTATTGGCACGATGTATAAGCCAATAATCCGCATCAAAACGATTCGGCAAATTTACACTCGCTACAGGTGTAGTTTCCGTAGCCCCGTAACCTTCAAAAATGCTTTTTTTAAACTTCATTTCAAAAGCAGTTCTTACTTCATTTTTTAGTTTTTCAGCGCCCGATACAACTATTCTTAAGCTTTCAAACATTAAAGCATCAAGCTTTTTATTTCTTGCATAAATTCCTAAAAAGGTTGAAGTTCCACACATAATAGTGACATTATTTTTAGCAACAGCTTTGGCAACCCCTAAGGCATCAGTTGGATCTGCAAAAGTGATGCTTTTAATACCCTCAAGCAAAGGTAAAAACGTAGTTACTGTAAGCCCAAAAGCATGGAAAGGTGGTAAAGACGAGAGAATGACATCATTATTTCTTGTGCAAAGCACATCAGAAATTTGTGCTATATTACTTAAAATATTACGGTTATTGAGCATAACACCCTTTGGAGACCCCTCACTTCCACTGCTAAATAAAATAGCTGCGATGGCAAGATTGTTTTTTGAGGGGGTGAAGATGGTTTTGAGTATAAAACCAGGCATGACACTAACTGCTAACATCATGCTAAAAATTTTAGTTTTTTGCATTTTAAAATCTTCTATAATATCTTCAAAATAAATTAAATGTATATTTGTATCGAAATTTAGGTTTATACCTTTATTTGCTAATTTTTCTAAAAAAGTTTTAGAAGTATAAATTTGTGAAATTTGCGCATTTTTTATAGCTGCTTTTAGAGCTTTTTCTCCAGCAGTGAAATTAAGATTTACTGCAATTTTTTCTGCGATTAAAACAGATAGATTGGTTAAAGAGTTTGCAAAAGAAGCAGGTAGTAAAATTCCTATAGCTTCCTCTTTAGGAGCGTAACTTCCACGCTGAGGGTTAATGTTTAATTCTTTGGATTTTCTTTTAATAAAAAAATTAAGAAATAAACTAAGAGACAACATTTTTCTATAAGAAATATCTCCGGCTAATGTATCAATAATAGCTATTTGATTTAGATTTTTTTTAGCCGTATCTATCCAAGATCTTGCTATAGTATGCATAGCTTCGCATTGTGATTTCCAAGCTATAAAAGAAAGTTCAAAAACTTTAGCTTTAACTTCATCTTTTTTAGAATGCAAAGGCATAGCTTTACCAAAAGCTATAGCAATTTTTCTTTTATTTAAAGTACGGTTTCTTGCTGAAAATTCTTCATCGATTCTTGAAAAAGCGCTACCCCAAAGTCCTCTTATATAAAAAGGAATAATTTTTCCATCATCTTCGCTTAAATATTCACAAGCTAATTCAAATCCTACTTTAAATTCATTTAATTGTCCATGTCGTGAAAGTGTACCTTCAGGAAACAAGCAAACTAAATTACCTTTTTTGATATGCTTTACTATCAGTTCTAAACTCGTCTTACTTCCTGTGTTTGATACAAGAATAATACCAAACTTATCAAGAAAAATTTTAATATACCATTTAGAATAAATACTTCTTTCCATAACAAAATAAATTTTTCTTGGAATTGTCATTTGTATAACAGCCCAATCAATAAAAGAAATATGATTACCCAAAAGCAAAGCTCCACCTTTTTCTGGTATATTTTCAAAACCTTCCACAAGCAAACGGTATCGTTGTAAAAAAGCTATGCTTAAAAGTATACGCACTAAAGAAAAGGGGAGTTTTAAAAGTATGTAAAAACTTCCTATAAAGGTTACCAAAGTAATAAAATAAAACAAATAAACCGCATTGATTTCAAATTTTGCAAATAAAGTTGCCAAAAATAAAAATCCCAACATGGCAATATTTTGAAAAAAATTATTTCCTGCAAGAATTTGTCCCAATTCATTTTCTTTGGCATGAAATTGGATTAAAGTATTTAAAGGAATGATAAAAAGAGCTCCGCAAAATCCAAAAAAGAAAAATAAAAAACTATAGCTTAATAAACTTATAAAATAAGGCATTAAAAAAGCCATTAAAAACATACCCAATACACCAAGTGGGATAAGTCCAAGTTCTATATAATTTTTTGAAAATTTACCAGCTACTAAAGAGCCTAAAATCACTCCTATACCAGAAAAAGCGAGTGAAATTTGCACATAAAAAGTATTTTCTATGAAAAGTTCATTTTTGACAAAGACAGGAAAGCTAACAAGATAAAGTTGAGATATAGCCCAAAAAAATGAAATTCCTATTATGCAAAGCCAAATAGTTTTATTTTTAAAAACAAGCTTAAGATTATTTATTAGAAGTTTTCCATGAATATAGTCTTTTTTATTAAAAACTAAATCTTTATTTGTTTGTTTGAGCTTAGGTAAACGCCACGCAAAAAATACTTCGATACAAGAAAATAAAATTAGCACAATTCCTAAAGGCGCTACTTCTTTTAAAATTTCATCTGTTTGATTATACGTAGAGCTATAAAGACTTTCAAAACTTAAAGAAAATAAAGCCATTCCTGCTAAGATTGCCATAATGCTTACTGCATTAATTACACCATTGCCCATAGCAAGAAAGTCTTTTCCTACAAGTTCTTTGATAAAACCGTATTTGCTTGGTGAATAAATCGCTGCTTGTGCTCCCATTATAAAAGTAAAAATAAAAGCCATCCAAAAAGCACCGCTATAGTAACAAATGCAAATTATTAAAGTGAGTACAACATTGAAAATTGCTGAAATTTTCATTACAATATTTTTTGGATATTTATCCGCTAAAAAACCCGAAGGAGAAAGCATAAGAATAAAAGGAAGTAAAATCAAAGCATTAACTATAGCATTTAAAAATAACTGCTCGCTTCCTTCATAGGCCTTATAAATAGTATTTTGAATAATAATTTTATGTCCCAAATCCACAAAAGCATTGATGAATGCTATAAGTAAAAAAGGAATTAATCCGTAAATTTTCAAAAAAGATTTTTTTTGCATTATTTAAACCTCGTCAATTAGCACTTATTTTACAAAAGAATTTATCAGTTTTTAGGAAAATTATCTATATTATCTTTTAAAATCATTCCATCGATTTTTAATTTATAAAATTTTTTAAAATTCTCTAATTTATCAACAATCATTAAAACCCTACTATCAAAAACATAAAATTCTGCAACCTTGCTAGCAAATTTTGCAAGTTTTTTGTCATTGCAAAGCAAAAACTTAGCTCCTAAAGCATTGGCTAAAAATATCTCGTCTTTATTTTGAACTAAAATAGCAAATTCAAAATCATTTTGACTTAAATAAGAAATCAATTTTTCATCATAAACAATACAATAAACTTTATTATCTTTAACTTCTTCAACACTTTCAATAAAAGAAAAATCTAAATTTTTTAATAATTTATGTCCAATAATAAGCATTTTTTTCCTTAGCTCTATTTTTTATTATTTTGCAAATTATACTTATAAAATTGTTACCAAGCAAGATGGCGCAGCGGACGGGGCTCGAACCCGCGACCTCCGCCGTGACAGGGCGGCATTCTAACCAGCTGAACTACCGCTGCATCCAAAGTAAAGAAGTAGAGATTATAAAACCTATTTATGATTTTATAAAATGGTGGTCACTATAAGACTCGAACTTATGACATCCACCTTGTAAGGGTGGCGCTCTACCAACTGAGCTAAGCGACCT
>NZ_MKAH01000010.1:0-2421 GCF_001764255.1 Campylobacter sp. BCW_4341
TTTTAATTTTCATCCTAATGTTTTAATCGATCAAGAAGCTATTTTAAATATCCATAATCCTTATGAGAATAATACCTTAAACTTTGATAACAATGAAGTAAAAAACTATAAGGGAATTATCACTTATATAAAATATCTAGGTATTAATCATGAAAGTGCTTTAAATATTAATGATAGCGCTTCAAATACTAAGCAAATAAAATACAAGCATTTTTTTTCTTTTAAGCTTCAATCAGTTTTGATAAGACTTTCTTTAAATAAAGCCAATCGTATTTATACTCATACTAATATTATAGAAGTGATTAAACAAACCCTTGGTTTTTATCAAGATATCTTACATAAAGAAATTGATTATTCTAATATACATTTTAATTATGAAGAACAAGAACTCATCTCTCAATACAATGAAAGTGATTTAGACTTTATTACAAGATTAAGCCATAATAATGGAATCTTTTTTTATGAAGATGAGAACACTATTTATTTTTGTGATGTATATAAAAATGTAAAAAATAAAGAAATTGAGTATAATCCTAATGTTAATAATATTTTAAATCAAGCTTGTATTTCTTCTATTTATAAAGAGCAAAGCTTAAGAACTAATTCTTTTACACATTCTAGTATTAATGCCAATACTCCTTTAAATCTTTTATCTTTACACTCTAGTAAAGTTCCTTATGAACAAGAACTTAATAACAAAGCTTATTATAATGAACATTTTTATGAGAGTGAATATTCTTTTACAAAAAGCATTGATTTAAAGACTAAGCCTTCTCTTAAAGAAAAAAGAGCCTTAGTATTAAATGAAAGCTTACTAGCAAAAAGTAATATTTATCATCTTAGCTTAGGAGATTTTATCACTTTAAATTATAAGGAGTTTAATCATCAAGAAGAAATAAAAAATCAAGATGAAGAAAAACAAGATAAAGCTTCTTTGCTTAAAGACTTTATTATTATTGCTAATACTCAAATCTTAATTGATGATGCCATCTTAGCTAATTCTATTAATACGAATGATCATTTAAATTTAAAAGATTTAAATTTAAGTAAATCTTATTCTAATACTTTAACTTTATTAAAAAAGAATATTATCTTTACTCCAAGTTTTAAAGCTAAACCTAAAGCTCCTAATAGCACTCAAGGTATTGTTATAGGAGAGAGTAAGGATATAGAAAGTGAGAGAAATACTATTTATACTGATGAGCATGGAAGGGTTAAGGTAAGGATTAATCTTTATGTCAATCAAGAAGAATTAGATAATGATACTTTTATTACAAATGATATAGATACAAATTCTTCTAATTTATCAAGCAATACTTATAAATCTTATCATCACACTCCTTTTTTAAGAGTAGCTTCTAGTATAGCAAGTAATCATTCAGGTTTTTTTCATACTCCAAGAATAGGAGATGAAGTGATTATTTCTTTTTTAGATGATGATATAGATAAACCTTATGTAAGTGGAAGTTTGTATAATGGGACTACAACTATGCCTCAATATAATTATCCAAGATATCAAAGAGAGATTGCCACTAGCACTTTAAGTTATTTAAGCGAAGTTCCTATTATGATCAATCAAGGCTTAGATACCTTAAAACTTCAAGAAAATACAGATTATGAATTAAGCTCTATAAACAATCATTATCTTACTTTAGCAAATTCTACAATAGGAGTGGATAACACCGATGCAAGAGCAAGGAATGAAATTACCCTAAAAAACGACAAAGACAAAGAAGAAATTTATATCCTAGCACAAAAAGATTATAAAGAAGAAATAGGTAATAATTATGAGCAAACCATAAAAAATAATAAAACTTCAGAAGTAGGAGCCTTATATACTGAATTTATCACTTTAGGTCATATGCAAAATATCGCAGGATTTAAAAATGTCAATGTAGGGGCTGAATATTTAGAAAATACCTTACTCTCTAAAGATACTAATGTGGGCTTAAGTAATACTTTAAATGTAGGAATCAGCAATGAAGTCAATATCGGACAAAACCACGAAGAAAAGATAGGAAACGACAAAAGAGTAATAATCAATAACAATCTAGAGCAAGATATCAAAAATGATTTTATCCAAAGAATAGGACATAACAAAAATGAAACCATAAAAGGTTCTTATGTGCTTCAAACCAATCAAAGTATAAAATTTTATTCCAAACAAGATCTAAGCATAGAAACAAATGAGTATTTCAAAGCTGAAGCTGATGATTCTATTAGTTTTAAAGCCAAGAAAAATTGCTCTTTTACAGCTGATAATGTAAATACTATGGCAAATCAAGAAAGTGTTTTAACAGCACAAAAACAAATCGTTTCTAGGGTAGGAAATACAACTATTACACAAACAAAAGATAAAATTATACTCCAAGTAGGAACAACACAAGTGATTATAGATAGCAAAGGTTTAAGGGTAAAAGG
>NZ_MKAH01000011.1:0-1986 GCF_001764255.1 Campylobacter sp. BCW_4341
TTTTAATTTTCATCCTAATGTTTTAATCGATCAAGAAGCTATTTTAAATATCCATAATCCTTATGAGAATAATACCTTAAACTTTGATAACAATGAAGTAAAAAACTATAAGGGAATTATCACTTATATAAAATATCTAGGTATTAATCATGAAAGTGCTTTAAATATTAATGATAGCGCTTCAAATACTAAGCAAATAAAATACAAGCATTTTTTTTCTTTTAAGCTTCAATCAGTTTTGATAAGACTTTCTTTAAATAAAGCCAATCGTATTTATACTCATACTAATATTATAGAAGTGATTAAACAAACCCTTGGTTTTTATCAAGATATCTTACATAAAGAAATTGATTATTCTAATATACATTTTAATTATGAAGAACAAGAACTCATCTCTCAATACAATGAAAGTGATTTAGACTTTATTACAAGATTAAGCCATAATAATGGAATCTTTTTTTATGAAGATGAGAACACTATTTATTTTTGTGATGTATATAAAAATGTAAAAAATAAAGAAATTGAGTATAATCCTAATGTTAATAATATTTTAAATCAAGCTTGTATTTCTTCTATTTATAAAGAGCAAAGCTTAAGAACTAATTCTTTTACACATTCTAGTATTAATGCCAATACTCCTTTAAATCTTTTATCTTTACACTCTAGTAAAGTTCCTTATGAACAAGAACTTAATAACAAAGCTTATTATAATGAACATTTTTATGAGAGTGAATATTCTTTTACAAAAAGCATTGATTTAAAGACTAAGCCTTCTCTTAAAGAAAAAAGAGCCTTAGTATTAAATGAAAGCTTACTAGCAAAAAGTAATATTTATCATCTTAGCTTAGGAGATTTTATCACTTTAAATTATAAGGAGTTTAATCATCAAGAAGAAATAAAAAATCAAGATGAAGAAAAACAAGATAAAGCTTCTTTGCTTAAAGACTTTATTATTATTGCTAATACTCAAATCTTAATTGATGATGCCATCTTAGCTAATTCTATTAATACGAATGATCATTTAAATTTAAAAGATTTAAATTTAAGTAAATCTTATTCTAATACTTTAACTTTATTAAAAAAGAATATTATCTTTACTCCAAGTTTTAAAGCTAAACCTAAAGCTCCTAATAGCACTCAAGGTATTGTTATAGGAGAGAGTAAGGATATAGAAAGTGAGAGAAATACTATTTATACTGATGAGCATGGAAGGGTTAAGGTAAGGATTAATCTTTATGTCAATCAAGAAGAATTAGATAATGATACTTTTATTACAAATGATATAGATACAAATTCTTCTAATTTATCAAGCAATACTTATAAATCTTATCATCACACTCCTTTTTTAAGAGTAGCTTCTAGTATAGCAAGTAATCATTCAGGTTTTTTTCATACTCCAAGAATAGGAGATGAAGTGATTATTTCTTTTTTAGATGATGATATAGATAAACCTTATGTAAGTGGAAGTTTGTATAATGGGACTAATCCAAGTTTAGTAAATCTTCCTTTTAATGATCATCAAACCTCCCTTTCTTCTAAAACCATAGGTGTTAATGAAGAAGGTTATAATGAACTTACCCTCTCAAATATAAAAGACAAAGAACAAATTTATTTAAAAGCCCAAAAGGATTATGATGAATTAGTCCAGCATAATTTCACTCAAAGAATCTTAAATGATAAAGATTCTAAGGTAGATGGAATTTATAATGAAAGGATTAAAAAGATTCATACTCAAACCATAGACTTAGCTAAAAATGTCAATGTAGGAGGAGAATACTTAACTAATGTAGGCTTATCTAAAGATACCATAGTAGGATTAAGCAATACCTTAAATGTAGGAGTAGATAATAAAGTAAGAGTGGCTAAAAACTCTCATGAGTTTGTAGGAGAAAACAAAGATATAGAAATAGGTGCTAATCAAAACACTATTATTCATAAGGATGAGATAAGGAATGTGAAGGGAAATAAAAAGGAGGTGGTTGAGGG
>NZ_MKAH01000012.1:0-3250 GCF_001764255.1 Campylobacter sp. BCW_4341
TAGTCCCATTATACAAACTTCCACTTACATAAGGTTTATCTATATCATCATCTAAAAAAGAAATAATCACTTCATCTCCTATTCTTGGAGTATGAAAAAAACCTGAATGATTACTTGCTATACTAGAAGCTACTCTTAAAAAAGGAGTGTGATGATAAGATTTATAAGTATTGCTTGATAAATTAGAAGAATTTGTATCTATATCATTTGTAATAAAAGTATCATTATCTAATTCTTCTTGATTGACATAAAGATTAATCCTTACCTTAACCCTTCCATGCTCATCAGTATAAATAGTATTTCTCTCACTTTCTATATCCTTACTCTCTCCTATAACAATACCTTGAGTGCTATTAGGAGCTTTAGGTTTAGCTTTAAAACTTGGAGTAAAGATAATATTCTTTTTTAATAAAGTTAAAGTATTAGAATAAGATTTACTTAAATTTAAATCTTTTAAATTTAAATGATCATTCGTATTAATAGAATTAGCTAAGATGGCATCATCAATTAAGATTTGAGTATTAGCAATAATAATAAAGTCTTTAAGCAAAGAAGCTTTATCTTGTTTTTCTTCATCTTGATTTTTTATTTCTTCTTGATGATTAAACTCCTTATAATTTAAAGTGATAAAATCTCCTAAGCTAAGATGATAAATATTACTTTTTGCTAGTAAGCTTTCATTTAATACTAAGGCTCTTTTTTCTTTAAGAGAAGGCTTAGTCTTTAAATCAATGCTTTTTGTAAAAGAATATTCACTCTCATAAAAATGTTCATTATAATAAGCTTTGTTATTAAGTTCTTGTTCATAAGGAACTTTACTAGAGTGTAAAGATAAAAGATTTAAAGGAGTATTGGCATTAATACTAGAATGTGTAAAAGAATTAGTTCTTAAGCTTTGCTCTTTATAAATAGAAGAAATACAAGCTTGATTTAAAATATTATTAACATTAGGATTATACTCAATTTCTTTATTTTTTACATTTTTATATACATCACAAAAATAAATAGTGTTCTCATCTTCATAAAAAAAGATTCCATTATTATGGCTTAATCTTGTAATAAAGTCTAAATCACTTTCATTGTATTGAGAGATGAGTTCTTGTTCTTCATAATTAAAATGTATATTAGAATAATCAATTTCTTTATGTAAGATATCTTGATAAAAACCAAGGGTTTGTTTAATCACTTCTATAATATTAGTATGAGTATAAATACGATTGGCTTTATTTAAAGAAAGTCTTATCAAAACTGATTGAAGCTTAAAAGAAAAAAAATGCTTGTATTTTATTTGCTTAGTATTTGAAGCGCTATCATTAATATTTAAAGCACTTTCATGATTAATACCTAGATATTTTATATAAGTGATAATTCCCTTATAGTTTTTTACTTCATTGTTATCAAAGTTTAAGGTATTATTCTCATAAGGATTATGGATATTTAAAATAGCTTCTTGATCGATTAAAACATTAGGATGAAAATTAAAATCTTGACTTAGATTAAATAAGCTTTCATCTAAACTTTCAAAAAAACCTTCACATTCTATAGAAAAAAGTTCTTCAAAACTTTCTTTGATAAGGGCTTTAGTGATTTTAAAGGGTAGGGGATTTGAAGTAGAATTTGATATATCAAGACTCATATAAGAATTAAGGGACATTGATGATCCTTTTGGGGGTTGAGTTTATGGTGTTTATAATTTCACTATGTTTTTAATTTTTATATTTATTATTTTAACACAAATAGTCTAAATTTGAGTAGAAAAAGAAATTGCTTATTTTTGTTATTAAAATCTATTTTTTATCTAAATTTACTTCTATGATATTAGATTCTTTTTCGCTGTTTTGTGTATTTTCTAAACGCAATTTTATTTTATTTGCACCCATAGGAGTTAAAATAGTAAAATATCTAATATTATTTTCATAAAAATCCCAAATTTCATCAAATTCCAAATAATTTGCTAATCCATATTCTTTAAACTCGCATTCTTTATAGATTGATTTTAAAAATTTTGGCACTTCATTAATAATAAAAAGTATTTTGATTTTTTCTTTTTGAGAATTAATATCCAATTCTTTAATCAGATTATTTTGATATTCTTGCTTTATTATTTCTATTATTTTTTTATTATCACAATTTTTTAAATCATTAAGATTAACATCCATTTCTTTTTTTAACTCTAATTCTTGAGGAAAATAATTTGTATTCTTATAATTAGAAGCTTGTGGTAATAATATATTTAATTGTTCATCACTTTTAAAAATTAATTTCGCTATATTCATAATTTTAATATTTAATTCTAATATAGCGTAAAAATCTTTTTTAGAAAAAATTTTATCTACACCTTTTTTCATATTTACAATATCTAAATTCTCATCAGATAAAAATTCTATAAGTTTATTTAAAAATATAGGTTGAGGAAGCATTACCACCCTTTAAGCTCTAAACTTTCAAGCTCTTCTAAACTCATTGCTCTAATTAAAATCCTTTCTTCTGATTGAATTAAAGAAAAATCTTGTAGTTTTTCTAGTGCTTCTTTATATTCTAAATATCCTAAAGGTTTATCTTCGCTAATGCTAAAAAAGCTTAATCTCCATTTGGCTTCTTTATCTTCATCATCTAATTCAAAATTTTCCCAAGGTTTTTTAAAAAGAATAGTATCTGTATCTTCACTTAGGGTGAAATTTATTATTAACCCATCTGGTGTTTCATAAAGTTTAGGCATAGCTTCATAAGCTTCTTTCCAACGTCTTTGTAAAAGTTTTAAATCTTCCATAAATTTTTCCTTAAATATAAAATGAAAAATTATAACTAAAAATCTTTTTATATTAAATCATAAGGAAAGTATTTACACAAAACTGATTCTATTTTGTTTAATCATTCTGGCACGATTGATAAGAGCATAAAGGGCTATATTTTCATCATTAAATATCTCTTTGTAATATTTACTGTATCTATCCCCATCAAATTCAATACTTCTGTATTCTATAATTTCCGCTTTAGCATTAGTAATAAAAGAAATGTATTTATCTCTTTGTTTATCATGTTTAATACCTGCACATAAAGGTTTAAGTGCTTCATCATACCAAATCACTTCTAGTTTTTCTTCTTTGATGATTTTTAATGCTACTTCTTTTGTTAGATATTCTTTAATGTCTTTTCCATCGTATTTTTTTGTTTATAATTCATTTTTAACATTTTATCAATGGCTTCTTTTTCATTATCAAAAGAATACTCAAATTCAACACCGCCCCTT
>NZ_MKAH01000013.1:0-11319 GCF_001764255.1 Campylobacter sp. BCW_4341
TAGTCCCATTATACAAACTTCCACTTACATAAGGTTTATCTATATCATCATCTAAAAAAGAAATAATCACTTCATCTCCTATTCTTGGAGTATGAAAAAAACCTGAATGATTACTTGCTATACTAGAAGCTACTCTTAAAAAAGGAGTGTGATGATAAGATTTATAAGTATTGCTTGATAAATTAGAAGAATTTGTATCTATATCATTTGTAATAAAAGTATCATTATCTAATTCTTCTTGATTGACATAAAGATTAATCCTTACCTTAACCCTTCCATGCTCATCAGTATAAATAGTATTTCTCTCACTTTCTATATCCTTACTCTCTCCTATAACAATACCTTGAGTGCTATTAGGAGCTTTAGGTTTAGCTTTAAAACTTGGAGTAAAGATAATATTCTTTTTTAATAAAGTTAAAGTATTAGAATAAGATTTACTTAAATTTAAATCTTTTAAATTTAAATGATCATTCGTATTAATAGAATTAGCTAAGATGGCATCATCAATTAAGATTTGAGTATTAGCAATAATAATAAAGTCTTTAAGCAAAGAAGCTTTATCTTGTTTTTCTTCATCTTGATTTTTTATTTCTTCTTGATGATTAAACTCCTTATAATTTAAAGTGATAAAATCTCCTAAGCTAAGATGATAAATATTACTTTTTGCTAGTAAGCTTTCATTTAATACTAAGGCTCTTTTTTCTTTAAGAGAAGGCTTAGTCTTTAAATCAATGCTTTTTGTAAAAGAATATTCACTCTCATAAAAATGTTCATTATAATAAGCTTTGTTATTAAGTTCTTGTTCATAAGGAACTTTACTAGAGTGTAAAGATAAAAGATTTAAAGGAGTATTGGCATTAATACTAGAATGTGTAAAAGAATTAGTTCTTAAGCTTTGCTCTTTATAAATAGAAGAAATACAAGCTTGATTTAAAATATTATTAACATTAGGATTATACTCAATTTCTTTATTTTTTACATTTTTATATACATCACAAAAATAAATAGTGTTCTCATCTTCATAAAAAAAGATTCCATTATTATGGCTTAATCTTGTAATAAAGTCTAAATCACTTTCATTGTATTGAGAGATGAGTTCTTGTTCTTCATAATTAAAATGTATATTAGAATAATCAATTTCTTTATGTAAGATATCTTGATAAAAACCAAGGGTTTGTTTAATCACTTCTATAATATTAGTATGAGTATAAATACGATTGGCTTTATTTAAAGAAAGTCTTATCAAAACTGATTGAAGCTTAAAAGAAAAAAAATGCTTGTATTTTATTTGCTTAGTATTTGAAGCGCTATCATTAATATTTAAAGCACTTTCATGATTAATACCTAGATATTTTATATAAGTGATAATTCCCTTATAGTTTTTTACTTCATTGTTATCAAAGTTTAAGGTATTATTCTCATAAGGATTATGGATATTTAAAATAGCTTCTTGATCGATTAAAACATTAGGATGAAAATTAAAAGTTGTAGGGGTGCTTGGATGAGATGAAGCATTGGTTAAAGTATTTAAAGAAAATAAATCTTGTTCTAAACTTTCAAAAAAGCCTTCACATTCTATAGAAAAAAGTTCTTCAAAACTTTCTTTGATGAGGGCTTTAGTGATTTTAAAGGGTAGGGGATTTGAAGTAGAATTTGATATATTAAGACTCATAAAGGAATTTGAGGCCATTTTTTCTCCTTAATGTGGTAATAAGATTTATCAAATACAAAGCTTATAAGTGTGATTAAATTTTTATTTATATTTGTTTGTAAATATTGTAGCATAGTTGGGGTAAATTTGAGTGTGTTTTATGATTATGAATATTTATTCATAAAGTTTCATATATACTATGGTGAATTTTTTTTGCGTGTTTCCTAAGATTTTTGCCCAGCCAAGTTTGGCGGTATTTTCTTCTCCTAACACAAACTTCATTTCTGAAGAATAGTTGATTTTAAGATATAAATCAACACAAAATTCATTATTTGTTAAAAACATTATGCTATTTTTTAAATCATCATGTTTAGTTCCATTGGGCATAAATTTAATCGCTTCTTGATATGAAATATCTTTTATATAAATTGCTATTTTATTTTGATAAGAGGTAAATTTATCACCTAGTATGAAATTACTCCCCAAGGCATGATTTTTTACGCCCAGTTTATTTCTTTGAGTATCAGAGATTAAAATTTGGTGAGGCAAATTTTCAATGATTGATAATTTGTCTTTTAGTTTAAAATTAACTTGCAAAACTCTTTCTATATATGTTTTTGGACGTCTTAAGCTCAATAATAAAGGTGCAAATGGTAAATATTTTTTTGCAATATCGTATTCTTTAATTCCTAATATATTAAATAAAATTTGAGAAATAGAGTCTTTAAAATTATCATTAAAAGATCTTGGATAATTTTTTAAGCCAATAACATCGAAAAATATCCAAAGTAAATAGTGATTAAAAAAATCAAAAAATAAAGTCCAACCTTGTTCTCCATCTTCATTTCTGGATAATTTATCTAACATAAATGAAGGAAGTTGTGAGGAAACTCCATGTAAGCCCATAAAATTTACAAATAATTCTATAAATGATTGATCTGAAAAAATAATTTTTTCTAAATCTTTATTTGGATGCTTTAAACTTTTATTGGTTCTTAAAAATATATTTTTTTTCCCATAATTTTTTTCTAGCTTTCTTATAAGTTTAAAAAAACTATATGAAGTTGGATCATTCATATTAAAGCTTTTTTTCCAAAAGAAGCAGGATAATGCAGAATTTCTTTTGAATCAAGACATTTTATCTTTAATTCACAAAAGGAATTAATGCTAGCAAAAGATGCTAAAAATTTGGATATAACTAATCCTAGTAAATAGACTTCACCTAAAGTATAAAACTTAGAATCCTTAATACTAAAAATAGCTAAGGTCCCTTTTTTTGTAATATTTTCATCAATTAGATAAGTGCTTTTGCTTTGAATATCAACTATAGATTCTTTTAAAAGTTCATAAGATTTCCAATTTAACTGATTATCTAAAAAACTATAGCTTTCTAATACACCAAAAAAAGCTTTTCTACTTAATATGGTTTGATAAGAAAAAGATAATACAGAAACAAGTTTCCACAATAAATTGCCATCAACGCTGCATCTTCTCGCTTCACTTGGAATTTCGATATTTTTAGTATCAACACCTTTTAAATTACAATTATTAATATCTCCTATTTTTAATCTTGAAGGCAGATCTCCATTGGAGCATAAAAGATCAATGCTTATAGTTTCATCCATTAAATAAGAGGAGAAAAAGGAAATTTCGCTAAATACTTCTCCTTTAGAATTCTTTTTAGTATTTATGCTATAAAAGTCTTTTTGATTATCTTTTAAAAATTCAAAACGTTCAAAACTCTTATAGTTTTTTAATAATCTTTTACCCCCTTCGCTATTGTGTGCTTTAACTTGCAATGTTTGTATAATCTCATAAGCTTTAGGTTGGCTTCTATCAACAAAAATTCGATAACTATCTTTTTTATGATTATTTATAAGAGGTTCTGCACTTTTTGCAAAGATATTGATAATAGGCGTCATACTTAAAGAAAACAATTCTTTTCTAAATATGCAATTTGCAGGAAATGGTTTAGAGAATTTAAATTCAATATTAATTGTTCTTCCTTGGCAATTATTTAAAATATCTAAGTTATTAATTCTTAGAAAATTAAATTTATGGGGCATAAAAAAATATTCCCTTAACAAAGAAAAAGCTTCAAAGCCTAAATCATTATAAGATAAACTACTTTCATCTGGATTTAATCCTATTTTTTCAATATCGTAAGTATTAAGAAAAAATTCTTCATCAGTTTCCAAACATTGAATTTTTAATTCTTTCAAATAAGAATGTATATATAATAATAAAGTAGTAGACATGTAAGTATCGTTACCTAAATATAAATTAATTTTTTCTAAGCCCAAATCACTTATTTTTGTTTCTGCTTTATCTATTTGTAATTTTAAATTAAAAGTATAGTCTTGGTTTTTACTTGATGCAAAAACCTCATTTATCGAAATAGGGTAAAGATAGACATCATAAACAGTTTTAAATTCACAAATGCATTTATCTATAGGTTTTGATTTAACAACGGTTCCTTTTGGAATAGTAAGTTTATTTTCTTTGCTATTTTGTTCAAGTTTAAATTCTTGCATACATAATGAGGGTATGGGATTTGTATAGTTTGGAGAAACTATATTGATTAAAGATTCTGCAATATGCGGGATATTTTCATCAAGTTCTTGGTGAATTTTAGAACTTAGGATGGCTAAATTTTCAATAATTCTTTCTACATCGGGATCTTTGCTATTGTAAGCTAAAAATGGAGCTAGTTTTGGATAATTTTTTACAAAATGTTCCCTAGTTTCATATAGATATTCAAGCTCTTTTTGATAATAAAAGATATTATCTTTCATTTAACCTCACAATATCTATTATTTTTAAAAATAATTTCTATGCTAAATTCCTTAAAACGATCCTCTTGAAAAAAACATTTTACAATAAAAGAAAGTTGCCAAGGACTTAAATTATTATCATAAGTAATAGAAACAACTCGTATTCTTTTTTCATAACTATCAATTAACTTTCTTATTTCCTTAGCCATTGATATGCATAATTCGCTAGAACTAAGATTAATGTCAGTCATATTTGGCATCCCTAAATCTTTCGCGGTATAACAGTCATTAATCTTAGAGTTGAGCAAAACTTTTATATTATTCTTTACATCCTCAAAATCATTTTGATAGAATGGAATATGAATGTTTTGCTCATCTAAATTATGGATCAGTTTATCTAGCAAGGACATTATTATTCTTTATCTAATTTTCCTACTAAAGAAAGTTCAAAATTACCGCCCATATATTTAAAATGAGGTCGGACACTTAGCCCTATTTTATACCATCCTGGCTCTCCTGGTATATCACTAACTTTCACTTGTGCTGCTCTAAATGGACGACGACTTCTCACTTCAGAAGGTGGATTTTCTTGATCGGAAATATATTGTCTAATCCATTCATTAAGTCCATTTTCAATATCGCTTCTTTCTTTCCAGCTCCCTATTTCTTCTCGTTGTAAAACCTTTAAATAGTGCGCCAATCTTGAAATTAAAAAGATATATGGAAGTTGAGTTCCTAATCTGTAATTTGTTTCAGCTTCTTTACCTTCTGGGGTATTTTGAAATAATTTTGGTTTTAACGGAGAATTTGCTGAAAAAAATGCTGCATTATTACTATCTCTTCTTAATGTTAAAGTTATAAAACCTGCTTCTGCAAGTTCATACTCTCTCCTATCTGTAATCAAAACTTCTGTAGGTATTTTTGATTGTATAGTTCCAAAATTTTCATAAAGATAAGTAGGCAGATCCTTAACAGTCCCTCCACTTTTTGGTCCTATAATATTTCCACACCATCTATACTTAGCAAAGCTTTCTGTCAATCTTGTACAAAAAGTATACGAAGAATTAGCCCACAATAAATGATTATGCGAAGCATGAACATTTTCTTTATAGTTAAAGCTTTTAATAGGGTTTTCTTCAGGATCATAAGGGCTTCTTGCTAAAAATCTTGTCACTAGTAAGCCTGTATATTTAGAGTCTTCATTTTCTCTAAAAGTTCTCCACCTTGTATATTGAGGACCTTCTAGCAAACCTTGCAAATCTTGAATATTTGCAAGTTCAGAATAATCATCAAGCCCAAAAAATTTTGGTCCAAAAGATGTTAAAAAGGGAGAATGACTCATAGCCGCAATACTAGCCATTTTATTTAAAAAAGTCATATCAGGACTTGCTGATCCAAGTTGATAATCTCCAATGATTGCTCCTACAGGCTCTCCTCCAAATTGTCCATATTCTGAAGAATATATATTTTTATAAACAACGCTTTGTGTTATATCTGGATTGTTTTCAAAATCCTCTAAAGCTTCTTCTTTTCTTATATCAAATAGGTCGATTTTTATATTTTCATTAAAATCAGTTCTTTCAACTAGAAATCTAAGTCCACGCCAAGTAGATTCAAGTTTTTGAAATTCTTCATTATGTAAAACTTCATCCATTTGTTTTGAGAGTAAATGGTCAATATGGGCTATCATTTCATCAAGTGCAAATTTATTGATTTTTTCTTCGGCATTATCACTTTTTACAATTTCTGAAATAAATTCAGCAACACCTCTTTTGGCAATACTATAACTTTCATCAGTTTTAGAGTATTTGCTTTTCTCCATAATTTGTTCAATAATTGGCGTATCAATTACTTTGGTATTTGCCATTTTAATTTCCTTGCTCTTCTTGTTTAATTTCTAAAAGTAACTTTTCTTTAGTTTTTTCATTTTTTAACGCTTCTAAAACAGCTTTTCTAAAATCAGGAATATTACCCATAGGACCTTTTAAAGCCATTAAAGCTTCTCTTAGTTGCAATAATTTGTTTAACTCAGGTATTTGTTTAGCTAAGCTATCTGGAGAAAAATCCTTCATGCTAGCAATATTGAGCTTAACATCAAGCTCTTCAGCTCCTGTTCCAAGAGTATTTTTTACGCTAAAACTCGTTGTTATATTGAGTTTTCTCATAACTTGATCAAAATTGATCTTGTTAATTTGCAAAATTTCTCTTTCCTCTAAAGGGGTTTCGTTTTTTCCTTTTAAATTTGCCATTACCATTAATTTTAACGGCAGCTCCACATCCTCATTTTGTCCATTAGTTTTAGCTTTATATGTAATATTAATTCGTTCCTTTGGAGCATGAGATCCATCTGACATTTTAAATCCTTAAAAATAAAAATTTTAGCTTAATTATTATATTAAAATTTGCTAAATTTAATCTTGCATCATTTAATTTTATTTTTTGCGTTTTCATATTCTTCGGCTAGATAATCTTTTAGTAGAGTTTTTTCCATTAACTCTACTAAGTATATATTTAAAATTTTAGAGTTCTTTTTCATTCCTTTTGATTCAAAAATTTTTACCATATCTAGCAAGGAATTAATATTATTCATAATAGAATTATTAAAATTTTCTTTATCAATATTCATCAGCATTTGCTCAAAATCTTGTAATGTATGTTCTTTGTCAGTTTTTTTACTTGAAAAAAAACTTTTTTTATTTTCTTTGGATTTAACAAAATATTTATAAACTTCTTCTTTGCAGATAAAATCACCATTTTGAAAACGGAGAAGTTCAATAGTATCAAATTTAGAAATAAAATCACTTGTTAATATTATAAGAATGTCTAATTGTTTATTTTTTTTCTTTTTTTCTAAAAAATCACAAAAGAGTTGTACACCCTCTATCCAAAAAGGATTTAAAATAAGTTCATGCATAAAACATTTAATATGTTCTATATCATTTTCTTTATCAGAAAGCAATATACGAATTATATCTGCATCAGGTTTTCTTATTTTAGTAATTTTTTCATTATTACATTCAGGCAAACACCTGATTTTCCCCCACATTGCTTGGGTGAATAAAGCGTAGATATTGAGATTATTTTCATCCTCTTCCAAAAGCTCAAATGCAAGTTTTTGATAAAAATTTTTATATTCTCTCTCGTTTAAAGAGTTAATATTATCGCTTCTAATGTTTACAGATACTTGAGCTACAGGAGATTTTGGAAGTTGTGGTGCAACTTGAGCAATTTCAATTTTTGCAAAATTGCAAGATAGCAAATTTTCAAATTCGGAAAATAAAGTAATAAATTGATTAACAATCTCAGATGATATAAGCACTTTTGTTTTATTGTATTCTTGAATAAAATTTTGAATAAAAATTTGAATTTTTCGCTTTTGAGCTAATATATAAGCATTATTTTCATCTATAAGTTTTTTTAAATGTTGAAAAAGAAGCAAAAGCTTTTCAAAGCATTCTTCATTGTTTAAATTAAAACACGATAAAAGAAAATAGTTGCAAATTTTAAAATCTAAAGAATGATTTAATAATATAAACTGAGAATATTGATAAACTTTATCCCAAGAAATATTTTCATGGTTTAAAGTCTTATATTTTGACATCTCATCTTCAAGTAACTGAAATTCTTGTAGTTCATCTAAATTATTTTTCAATTGATCACAAAAATACATTTAATTCCTCCAAAAATTTGCCTCATTATAATTAAATTTTAAAAAATATTATGTTAATTTTTTAAAAAATTTACTCAATTAATCATAAATTATATATTCTAAGATAGAAAGGATACTTTAGTTTCATGTTTTGTAAAAAAAGTTTATTTTTTTTATTGCCACTATTCTTTTGCGCTTGCTCAAGTGTTGTTAGTGTTAAGATAAATAATGTAGAGAATTCCAATCTTAATAATAGACATGATGATGTTCCTGTTACGGCTATTGTATATCAACTTAAGGATATTAAAAAATTTGAAGAAGCAAGTGATATAGATTTGGCTACTAGAGAAGAGGGGGTACTAGGCAAGGATAAACTTGATTCTATTAAAACGCAAATTGCACCTAAAGACAATATTATCGCGGTTAAAGTAGATGAAGAAGAGGTTCCTTATGTAGGCATTCTTGTATTATTTGCAAATAATACAAAAAAAACAACAAAAATATGGGCAAAGACCGAAGATGCAAATGGGTTTGGGAAGAATAAGTATTTAAAATTTGAAATATCCAAAGAAGGTATCAAAAGAATTAAATAGGAATAATATATGGCAAATAAATTAAAAGTTGCTTGGTTTGATGGACTTAATATTGGACAAACCCATTTTGAGCAGCAAGAAAGATTTTTTAATAGAAATATAGATCTTAAAACTATAAATATATATAGTAATTTATATGGAATAATAGACTTGGAATTTTCTCAAGAGATGTTATTGCAAGGAAAAATTGCACTTTCTAAAATTTCAGGTATCGCACAAGATGGAAGCATTTTTAATGCACCTGAGCAAGATTTGTTGCCTGAGCCTATTGAAATCAATTATGAATCTTTAATTGATTCAGTTGTGGTATTAAAAATTCCTATCGGAGTTACTGATATTGCTGATTTATCTTTAAGAAATACTTTTCCAAATTCAAAGTTTATATGTCTTAGAAATAGTATTGCTTTAAGAAATTATGATGATTCAAAATCTAATGTAATGGACAAAATTGAAGATGAGTACGAACTTGAAAATCTGACTTTTACACAAGAGAAAAAAGATTTACTTCTTGCTAGTTTAAGATTAAAACTTGGCATTTTAGGTAATTCAACTCCTGATGAACTTGAATTACCAATTGCAAAAATTAAAAATATTGATATCAATAAAAAAATTGAATTAGAAAGTGATTTTATACCCACTTGCTTAAATATCAGCAAAATATCTACCATAAGATCCTTTTTGGAAGAAATTATTTTTTCAATCAATCAACATAAAAAAGTTCTATCTAATGTTTTTAAAGGAATCGATCAAACAAAAAATACATTGGATTTTAGCACTTTTTTATCCCTTAATCTTTTAAAAAAATGGTATTTAATATTTTCACATCTATCAAAAAAAGATAAAATACATCCTGAATTTTTATACGAAAAATTTTTAGAATTTCAAGGAGAGCTTGCAGCTTTTAGCAACGAAGAATCTTTTTTAGATTTTATTCCTTATAAACACGATAATCTTTATAATACTTTTTTAAATATGATGAATAATCTAAGATTGTTATTTTCTAAAATCACAAGCCCTAAATATTTTATAGCTAAGACTAGTATTAACGGCAACGGTTTTTATGATTTTATTTTTGATAATTCGGGAATTTTAGAAGAAAGTGAAATTTATTTCGCAATTCGTGCAGATGTTACTACAGAATATCTACTTAATAATTTTAAAATTCAAAGCAAGATACATACTCAAAGTAAAATTAAAAATATAGTCGCAACTCAGCTTGAGGGCTTAAATGTAGATCAAGTACCTAATGTTCCATCTAGCATTCCTTATTTAAATGGTTATGTTTATTATAAATTAGATAAAAGAGATCAACTGTTTAAAGATTTTAAAAATGAAAGTATCATTAGTATGTACTTGACCAACAATATAAAAAACCCTGATATTATAATGTGGGCGGTATTTCAATGAAAGAAATAAATGAAGAAAAAAAGGCATTAAGCTTACTTCTTGATTCAGATTTTGATGGTTTAAAAAACAATAAAATTATTGATTATTCTTTGGAGTTGCTTTTGCTTTCTTATAGACTTTCAAAAATAAGCTCTATGGATACAAGTAGTATTAATCAACTTAGAGAAACATTGATTAATAAAATTTTAGATATAACCGCTAAATTAAGTATATGTAAAGAATATGATGAAAAAGAAATTATTAAATTCAAATATTGTCTTTGTGTCTTTATAGATGAAAGCTTAATGAAAAATGAACTTTTTATTAATTTTTGGGCTCACAATACTCTAACTGTAAGGTTATTTGATGAAACTTTAGGTGGAAATAATTTTTATGATATTGCATCATCTTGGATTAATAACCCTTTTAAGTTTAAAGATTTTTTGGAATTTATCTATGCTTGTTTGATTCTTGGTTATAAAGGAAAATATAATGAGACTAAGGATAGAGATGAAAAAATAATTCATTTTTGCAATAATATTGCCACATCTTTAAAACCGGTTTATAAGATAGAAGAAGAGTTAGCTTTTAATAAAGCATATAAAACTGGTTTGAAAGAAAATATTTGGCAAAAATTTATAAGATTGTATTTTAAAAAACTTATTATCGTTGTGCCAGCATTGATTATATTAGGAGTATTAAGCTATGCAATTTTCAATTTAGAAACCAATAATCTTAAAGTGGATAATAATATATCCGTATTGATAAAAAATTTAACACATATAGAATAAATATACTAAATTTTTAAATATCAATTTATTTGTTATGAGTAAAATTAAATAAAAATTATTTTACAGCTAGAATAAAAATCAAATGCAAAACCTATAAAAGGATAAAAATATATGAAAAAACAAGCTCTATTATTTTAATGATAAAGAAAAAGTTATACTGCTAACACTAAACCACAAAATTACATCTTAATTTTAATAAAATAGAGAATCTAAGGAGATAACCCATGACATATATATTACTTCTTATTATAATTTCTACTATTCTTTCTTATCTTATATTAAAATTTATTTATAAAATCATCTTTAAATCTACAAAAAGCGTTTCAAAGTTTTTAGTCTTTCTTGGAAGTATAGGCTTAATTATCTTTTATTATACTCCTTATTCTTATTATTTAGAGCCTAGTTATTGGCAATTTAGGAATATGTGTAAGTTAAATGAACTTCCTAAAGTATAATAAGATTCTAGGGTATTTTG